>JALFIB010000283.1 GCA_022776305.1 Lachnospiraceae bacterium | reverse complement strand
GCCCTGTGCCAGCTGCTCTTCCTGAGCTTTGAAACGCTCTCTCTGGTCGATTGGATCGTTCAGCTCGGAATATGCGTTTGCCATCTCCCAGCCGTTCATGAAGAACTCAAAACGCTCTACGTATTCCGGATTCTCCGGTTTCTTTTTCGTGAGCGGTGAGATCTCAATCGGATGATCCATAACAAAGGTTGGCTGGATCAGGTGCTCTTCTACAAATTCTTCGAAGAACAAGTTCAGGATATCACCTTTCTTATGGCGCTCTTCAAATTCAACATGGTGCTCTTGGGCAGCGGCGCGCGCTTCCTCAAGCGTATGGATTTCGTTGAAATCTACTCCTGAGTATTTCTTTACAGCGTCTACCATGGTGATGCGCTCAAATGGCTTGCCGAGATCCATCTCAATGCCGTTATAGGAAATCTTAGTGGTGCCCAGCACTTCCTGAGCCACATGGCGGTACAAGTTCTCTGTCAGATCCATCATACCATTGTAGTCTGTATATGCCTGATAAAGTTCCATCAAAGTAAATTCCGGATTGTGCCTTGTGTCAAGGCCTTCGTTCCTAAATACACGGCCGATCTCATATACACGTTCCATACCGCCGACGATCAACCTCTTTAAGTAAAGTTCAAGAGAAATACGAAGTTTTAAGTCCTCGTCGAGAGCGTTGAAATGTGTCTCGAAAGGTCTGGCTGCAGCGCCTCCTGCATTAGACACAAGCATAGGTGTTTCTACTTCCATGAAGCCTTGTCCGTCCAGATATTTACGGATGCTGCTGATGATCTTGGAACGCTTGATAAAGGTATCCTTTACTTCCGGATTCATGATCAAGTCCACATATCTCTGGCGGTAACGGAGGTCTGTATTGGTCAGGCCATGGAACTTTTCAGGAAGTACCTGAAGGCTCTTAGAAAGAAGGGTTACGGAAGAGGCGTGAATGGATATCTCGCCTGTTTTTGTCTTGAACACTTCACCGGTAATTCCTACAATATCACCAATATCCATTTTTTTGAATGCTTTGTATGGCTCTTCCCCAATGCTGTCACGAGCCACGTATGACTGGATATTTCCTTTAAGATCCTGAACATTGCAGAAAGAAGCTTTTCCCATCACACGTTTGGACATCATACGCCCTGCAATTGTAACAGTTTTTCCTTCAAAGGACTCAAAATCATCCCTGATATCTGTACTGTGGTTGGTCACATCGAATTTTGTAATAACAAATGGGTCATTGCCGTTTGCCTGCAGCTCTGCAAGTTTTTCACGGCGAACCTTCAACAACTGATTTACATCCTGTTCCTGAACCTGCTTCTTCTGTTCTGCCACTTTCTCCACTCCTCTTCTTTCTCTCAATGATATAGCTTTACTTTGTATACTTATTAAATAGAACTTTGGATCTCAAAGACTTTGTATACTCATTAAACGGAACGCTGGATCTCAAGGACTTTGTATACGATCATCCCTGCCTGAGTCTCTACGGAAACCTGATCTCCAACGCTGCGTCCGATCAGTGCTTTACCTACCGGAGATTCATTCGAAATCTTACCCTGAAGGCTGTTTGCTTCTGAAGAACCTACGATCTTGAACTCCATCTCTTCCTCAAATTCCTCATCGTATACTTTAACGGTACAGCCTACATTGATTTTTCCTACATCAACTTCGTCTTCTACCACGACTTCTGCATTTTTGAGGATCTTTTCAATCTCTTCGATACGAGCTTCGATATCTCGCTGCTCGTCCTTTGCTGCATCGTACTCTGCATTTTCGGAAAGATCGCCCTGCTCTCTTGCCTCTTTGATTTTTCCTGCAACTTCTTTTCTCCTATTTACCTTCAGATCGTGGAGCTCGTCCTCCAATTTTTTCAAACCTGCATAGGTTAACAGTCTCTTCTTTTCTTCCATACTGATTCTACACCCTTCCTGCTATCTTTCTAATCATAAAGTATGCCTGTCGTCACCAAGCAGTGTATTCTCAGCTTCGACGGGCTTCTCTTATTTGCATTGTTCTCTAACAATCACACAATTATATCTGATTGTCATTCCTTTGTCAAGAAATCTGCTGGTTTTCTCATGAAACTGCCCATTTTTCAATCCACCGTATCAGAACCGCTGCTCGAGGAGCTGCTCCAACTCTTCATAGGTCTCTACCAGATTGATGGCACCGCGCAGCTTCGCAGATCCGGGGAATCCGGCTGTATACCAAGAAATGTGCTTGCGCATTTCACGGATCCCGGTATAAGTTCCCTTGTATTCTATCTGCATTCTTGCATGGCGAAGCATCATGGATTTGATTTCATCTTTTGACGGACGGGGGATGAGCTCCCCTTTCTCAAGATATGCTTTGATCTCACGAAAAATCCATGGATTTCCCCTTGCCCCACGGCCAACCATGATTCCGTCGCAGCCGGTCTGTTCCAGAAGCTCTTTTGCTTTCTGCGGAGAGTCTACATCTCCATTTCCGATTACCGGGATTTTCACCGCCTCTTTCACCTGACGGATAATGTCCCAATCGGCTTTTCCGGAATAATACTGTTCTCGGGTCCTTCCATGTACTGCAATGGCTGCTGCTCCGTTTGCTTCAGCGATTTTGGCAATCTCCACGGCATTTACGTTTTTCTCAGAAAATCCTTTCCTGATCTTGACCGTCACGGGTTTCTTTATAGCGCGGGCTGTCTTGTATATGATCTCACCCACCAGTTTTGGGTTCTGCATCAATGCAGAACCTTCTCCGTTGCCCGCCACTTTTGGAACCGGGCAGCCCATATTGATGTCTAAAATATCAAAAGGCCTTTCTTCAATATATGACGCCACCTCGCTGATGATATCAGGATCTGACCCAAAAAGCTGCAGCGACACGGGACGTTCTTTTTCGGAGATTTCCAGCAAGGACTCTGTGTTTTTGTTGTGAAAGGAGATGGCTTTGGCACTTACCATCTCTGTGCAGGTCATGCCCACACCTTGCTCCTTACACAGCAAACGAAAAGGCAGGTCTGTTACCCCTGCCATCGGTGCCAGTATGATATTATTCTCCAAAACGACATTTCCGATTCTCATAATCTGATTTTCCTTTTCGTTTCGCCATCAAATGATATCTTTAAAAATAACTGAATCACTTATAAGTGGATGCTTCTTTTGCCTTCTATCACAATCTGATAATACAATTCCAAAGAACGGAACAGTTCTTCTTTTGTGCGCTGCAATTCTTTGACTTTCAAAACAGCACCAATCTCATCGTAGGAGTAATCTCCCTCTGCTGCTTCCGTCTTAAACTTCAATTTTCCTTCTTCATCAAATTCTATAAGGAAGATTCCACCGATCTCATGTGTAAATAACACACACATGATCTGCAGTTCTTCTTGGATCTGTTTTGGTAGATTTTTGAATCTTTCATTCAAGTAATACTTTTCTTCGTAAGCGTTTGCCCCGCAAAGTACGATTGTCTCTTTTGCCATTTCGATACCTCATCATTTCACAAACAGATTGATCCTGAATAAATCTGTTTTTGTAACTATTCAGAACCTCAAACATTCGCAAAACCGCACGACAAGTCGTGCTTTCCCGTTGCTATGCAACCTTAACTAAACATACCCATAGACGCCTCTCACCGACACTTCCCCAGCATAGACAGATTTCAATTCTCCATCTTGTCTTTCCACCAGGAGCTCGCCTCTTTCGTCAATTCCTCGTGAAATGCCTGTGTACTCATTTCCCGGTTCCAGTACGCGAACGGCACCGCCTACTCCCGCAAGCATGCCATTATAATCATTTTTCAAAAGGGAAAAATCCTGCGTTTCCACAAATTTATCGTAGTATACCTCGAACCATTTCATACAACAAGAAATCAGTTCTGCCCGATCCGGCACCCTGCCTATTATCCGGTGCAAAGATGCAGCCGTCTTGGAAAGCTCTTCCGGAAAATGTTCCACGTGTGTGTTAATACCAGTACCGATCACCAGATATTTGATATAATCAATCTCACTGCTCATTTCCGTTAAAGTCCCGGAGATCTTCCGTCCATTCACGACAATATCATTTGGCCATTTGATCTTTGCTTCAATGCTATAACATTCCCGACAAGCCTTTGCCACAGCAAGCCCCATCACCAAAGTCACCATGGAGGCACGATCCGGCGCAATATCAGGACGAACGATCAAGCTCATGGCAATGGCACTCCCCGGCTTTGTCATCCAGGAGCGTCCGCGCCTTCCTTTTCCTTTGCCCTGCTCTTCTGCAACCACAAGAGTCCCCGAAATAGCCCCATTTTCTGCCTGTCGGCTGGCTTCTGTATTTGTGGAATCAATACACTCAAAATAACTGATGTTTTTTCCTGCCCACTGTGTATCCATGCGGCTGAGTATTTCTTCCGCGGTGATCTTATCCGGACGCGCAAGAATGCGGTAGCCTTTTCGCGGTACGGATTCTATTTCATAGCCTTCTTCTTTTAATTGATTGATCACTTTCCAGATCGCTGTACGGGAAACATGGAATTTTTCACAAAGCTCCTGTCCCGATACGTATCCTTCCGTCTGGCTCAATGCCCGCAATATCCCGCTTTTCATCGTACGCTTCTCCTTATATAGATTATACGGTCAAAGTCCATCACCCACTGACATGCAAGCATGTCATGGGTTTGGACTTATGACACTGTAATCTTAAATATTAAAATATACCAGGCACGCTATATAAAATATCAGGAAAACTGCTGTGATCACCAGCAAGATCTTCCTGTTTTTCAGCAGATGTAAAATAGCGAGCGACATATGAAGCAGAACCCCCAGCCCCAGAATAAAATTCAGGAACCAGTGGTTCTGCAGTAAGTCAAACAGATAAAGGATACAAAGGATTCCTGCTCCCAAGGCAGTTATACTGCAAAAGATCTCTAAAATCCGAATATCCTTCTCTTTTACTTTTTTTTTCATTGAAACTATATACCCATTGTGGCAGCTATGACTGCCTTAATTGTATGCATTCTGTTCTCGGCTTCATCAAATACCACAGACTGCGATGACTCAAACACTTCGTCCGTTACTTCCATGGCTTCAAGGCCAAATTTTGCATAGATTTCTTTTCCGATCTTGGTATTCAGGTCATGGAATGCCGGAAGACAGTGCATAAAGATAGCACTCTCCTTGGCAAGGGACATAACTTTTGCATTGACCTGATATGGAAGAAGCTTCTTGATCCTCTCTGCCCAAACGGCATCCGGCTCACCCATGGATACCCAGACATCTGTATAGATCACGTCCGCGTCCTTTGCGCCCTCTTCAATACTTTCTGTCAATGTGATCTTTCCGCCGCTTTCTTTCGCGTATTCTTCACACTGAGCTACAAGCTCCTCATCTGGGAAGTATTCCTTTGCAGTACATGCCGTAAAATGCATACCCAGCTTGGAGCAAACGATCATCAGTGAATTTCCCATGTTGTAACGTGCATCGCCGAAATAAGCCAGTTTCTTTCCTTTCAAGTCACCCAGATGTTCCCGCACCGTAAGCATGTCAGCCAGCATCTGTGTCGGGTGGTACTCGTTGGTCAGCCCATTCCACACAGGTACTCCTGCATATTTTGCCAATTCCTCCACAATATCCTGTCCGAATCCACGATATTCAATCCCATCGTACATGCGTCCCAATACACGGGCCGTATCTTTGATACTCTCTTTTTTTCCGATCTGGGATCCCTGGGGGTCCAGATAAGTCACATGCATGCCTAAGTCATGGGCTGCCACCTCAAAAGAACATCTCGTACGGGTACTGGTCTTCTCAAAAATCAGTGCAATATTTTTTCCTGTCAGGTAATGTGTCATCTCCCCGGCCTTTTTCTTTGCCTTCAAGTCAGCTGACAAATCCAGAAGATACGTGATCTCCTCCGGCGTGTAATCTTTTAATGTCAGGAAATTCCTTCCTTTTAAATCCATAATTTTCTCCTCCACCATTATGCTGTCCTACTTAAGTGTCCCTTATCTGAAAGATCGGTCTTTCTATTGTCAATCTTTTGCAACCTCTGCAGCTGCTTTCACTAAGCCTGCCACATTCTGAAGCTCAGAAGGAATGATGATCTTTGTCGCCTGTCCGTCAGCCACCTTTTCAAGGGTCTCAAAACTCTTTAAAGTCAATACGGACTGGTCTGCGCCCGCTTCTTTGATCAAACGGATTCCTTCTGCCTTTGCCTGCTGTACTTTCAAGATAGCCTCTGCCTGACCTTCTGCTTCCCGGATCATCTTCTCTTTTTCTGCTTCAGCGCGCAGGATCGCTGCCTGCTTTTCTGCTTCCGCATCAAGAATGGCCGACTGCTTATTTCCCTCTGCCACAAGGATAGAAGACTTTTTCTCTCCTTCTGCCTTCAGGATCGCTTCTCTTCGCTCACGCTCTGCTTTCATCTGCTTCTCCATGGCGTCAACGATCTGTGACGGGGGCAGGATATTCTTTAATTCCACACGGTTTACTTTAATCCCCCATGGGTCCGTAGCTACATCCAGAGTGGCACGCATATTTGTGTTGATCACTTCACGTGATGTAAGAGTCTGGTCCAGCTCCATATCACCGATAATATTCCTCAGGGTAGTAGCTGTCAGGTTTTCAATGGCCATAATCGGATTTTCCACACCGTACGTAAAAAGCTTCGGATCTGTGATCTGGAAAAATACCACCGTGTCGATCTGCATCGTAACGTTATCTTTTGTGATAACCGGCTGGGGATCGAAGTCCACCACCTGTTCTTTTAAATTAACCCGCTTTGCCACCCGGTCGATGAAAGGTACTTTAAAGTGGATGCCTACATTCCATGTGCTCCGGTAGCCGCCCAAACGTTCCAAAACATAAGCCTGTGCCTGCGGTACGATCTTTACGCAGCTGGCTAAAATCAGTAACAGTACTACTACAAGGATTACTACGAGAATTGTATCAAATGCCATTTTACGCCTCCTCAACTATCAGCTTAACACCGCTGATCTCTTTGATCTTCACTGTTTTTCCGGTTTCAATGATTTGATTAGCTTGATAAGTGCGTGCCGTCCAGTATTGTCCTTTCACCTGAACCTGGCCTTTATTCGCCAGATTATCAATGGTCTCTGTCACAACTGCAGTCTCCTGCAGCAAGCTTTCCGCATTGGTTTTCACATGGCCTTTATTCAGCCATTTTACCGCGGTAGGCCTTGTAAGTACCAGCAAAAGGATCGACACCACACAAAAGGCAATGATCTGGGGCAAAACCTCCGCGCCTGCAATTGCCATGCCAAAAGCAACGAACGCGCCTCCTGCAAACCATATAGTGGTAAGCCCAAGTGTGATCGCCTCCACGGCCAGCAGGACTACAAGAATGGCAAGCCAAATCACTGCCTGCATATTAATTTCCATAAAACTGCTGCCTCCTCTTTACATCCACACATCAAACAATACCATTTATGCAATAGTTATGGCTATTTTACTATATTTTATCTCAAAACACAACTACTTATCCCTCTGCTCCATCCTTTCACTCTATCCTTTGTATAATCTTTAGCTCAATCCTGTGTAGGCTCTTTAGCTCCATCCTTTGCAGACATCGATCCAATTGGTGCTGCCGGAAAAGCGCTCCAGCTCTTCCATGGACAGTTCTATGGCACTGTTACTGCTTCCTGCTGCAGGGAATACTGTGTCAAACCGTCTCAAAGATTCATCCAGATAGATTTCCACTCCCGGTTTTACACCAAAGGGGCAGACACCGCCCACTGCGTGGCCGATCATCTCTGTAACCTGATCTGGGCTGAGCATTTTTGCTTTTGTGTGAAACTGCGCTTTGTACTTCGGGTTGTCAACTTTCGCATCCCCCGCAGCCACGATAAGGATCGCATGGTCCTCCACCAAAAAAGAAAGTGTTTTTGCAATGCGGGCAGGTTCGCAACCCACAGCCAGAGCTGCCAGCTCTACCGTAGCACTGGATGTGTCGAATTCGATGATCCTTTTGTCCGCATCCCACTTTTTCAAATATTCCCTTACCACTTCAATTGCCATTTTTATGTCCTCCTTTGTCCATTCAAGTCGAACGCACGACGTCCATTTTTCTCGTCACCATAACAAAAAGCGAAGCCTGAACATCCTGCGTCCGACTTCGCACCCAAATGCGGTTAGAGGGACTCGAACCCTCACGGTCGCCCACTGGCACCTAAAACCAGCGCGTCTGCCAATTCCGCCATAGCCGCATCTCTTATTCTTTTTCATGAAGCATCGGGGATTCGAACCCCGGACAACTTGATTAAAAGTCAAGTGCTCTACCGACTGAGCTAATGCTCCAAGCTTTTCTTACGGCAGTCTGCCGAACTGGGCCAGCTGGATTCGAACCAGCGAATGCAGGAGTCAAAGTCCTGTGCCTTACCGCTTGGCGATGACCCATTAATCAAATACCCCGCAGCAGCCTACGGGGTATTCACAATTTAGGGTGGATAAAGGGATTCGAACCCTTGGCCTCCAGAGCCACAATCTGGCGCGCTAACCAGCTGCGCTATACCCACCATATTATTTTTAAACGAGCCTGAAGGGATTCGAACCCCCGACCCACGGCTTAGAAGGCCGTTGCTCTATCCAGCTGAGCTACAGACTCAAAAAGCGGGTGATGGGAATCGAACCCACGTATCCAGCTTGGAAGGCTGGTGTTCTACCATTGAAC
>JALFIB010000065.1 GCA_022776305.1 Lachnospiraceae bacterium | reverse complement strand
AAGGTCTACTTTGCGCATCCCTACACTTCCTGGGAACGCGCACAAAATGAGCGTCACAATGGGTTACTGCGGCGATATGTCCCCAAAGGAGTATCCATTGAGAATTTCTCTGAGGAGGATATCCTCTGGGCAGCAGATGCGCTTAACAGCCTTCCGAGGAAGAATCTGGGGTACTGTACTCCGGAAGAACTCTTTGAAGCATTCCTTGACATTGTTTGCGCAGCCTGAACGGCTGCGGAAGCCACAGTTTTGGTTGAATCTGACGCTTCAACCAAAACTGTGGCTAAGATGGAACTCGTTTTTCTGCCGCTGAGTGTCCAACTTGAACTTGCAATTTACGTCCTTATTTTTATGATGCTTTTTTCGCTTTATTGCTTCAGGAAGTTCCAAGACATTCAGGGACAGATTGCCAGCCCATATTTCATTGTAAAGGGTTTTGGTGCAGACCATCTTCTCTTCCGGGAAGAGCTTGTGCTTGCGGGCATAGCCGACACAGGCATCAATAGACCACTTTTCTTTACGCACTTGTGTGACGACCCACTGAACAAACGACGTACACTTGTCAATGCGGTGAGGCTTGTGGCTAATCATCCTGAATCATGTCCTTCTGGTAGAACAGCGCCGTGGAGCCGTCTCCGACGGGGTGGAACAGATCCGTTCTCGTCCAGTCGAAGATGGGCATAAAGTTATAGCAGATCACCTTTACACCGTACTTGCCCAGATTCCGGATACAGGTCCTATAGTTCTCAATGAGCGCATCCCGGGTGGGCAGGCCAATCTTGATGTCATCGTGGACATTGACGGATTCCACCACCTCGGCATCAAAGCCATAGCTGTGAATCAAATCAACTTCCTTTTTAATTTCTTCCTCGGTCCAGATTTCGCCGGGCATTTTGTTATGCAGAGCCCATACGATGCTTTCCACGCCGGGGATCTGCTTGATGTCGCCGAGACTGACAGGGTCATTGCCCTCTCCATACCAGCGCCAGCCCATTTTCATCGGCATACAGCCACTTCCTTTCCCATTCGATTGTAATCCTTACAAAAGAGTCTTCTGATTTAAGACTATCCGCAGCGCTTAAGAAGAACAAACCGGCACGCTTCCGCTTTATTCCTCACAGGAGAAAACATGACTGCCCGACTGCACATGGAAAGTACTGCCGTCGGGCAAGCAAACCTCGGAAGTTACATTGGCCGGAATTATCACTTCAAATACTACTCGATTTCCGTAATAATGCCACTTGCTTTCAATGGTTCCCACAGGGGAAATCCATTTTGCTTCCGCATGCCCAAGTTTTCCGGAGGGTTTGGGGGCAATGGTCAGCTTGCCGCATTCGAGCCGGATGCCGCAGACATCACCCATTAGCCAGCCGGAAATCGCGCCGTAGGAGTAATGATTCAGGGAATCGTGTACCGTTCCATCCTCCCGCACACCGTCCCAGCTTTCCCAGATGGTGGTGGCGCCGTGCTTCACCGGGTAAAGCCAGCTGGGGGCGGTATCCTGCAGCAGGAGCCGGTAGGCCGTATCGGTATGACCGTAGTCGGACAGCACCCGGCAGAGGAATGGCGTTGCCAGGAAGCCCGTGTTCAAATGGTAGTTGTTGTCAGCCACCATTTTGGCCAGTTGATCAGCAGCAACCTGGGACTCCGCTTCATCCAGAAGTCCAAACGCGATTGGACGGACATACTCTGCCTGACGCTTGGAGGAAATCACGCCGTTTTGGGTGCAGGTATATCGGTATGCATTCCGGGCCCCCTCCGCAATGTCCCTATCATCAGTTATTCGCTATATCGGTCATCCTTTGTGAGATCAATAAGATGAATGATTCGGTACCAAGTCCATCCGTGGCATTGAGAAAAATGACAGAGAGTGGACTGCTGGATTATATTGTTGAAATGGCTGGAAACTGCCTAAATATGGCAATGGAAACTGCACAGGATACCATAGCTGCTGATACTGGAAAGCTCTTTGTCCCTCAGAACTGGATTAAGTCAAAAGCTTCTTTGAAGGATATTCGAGCAGCAGTAAAACAGATGGTAGCGTCTTTAAAGATGCTTCCTGATGGTAAAAAAGTTCTTGCCCGACTTAATGAAGATCTGGCAATGAACAAGGAAGATTTTGAAGCCCGCTGGACAGCGGACTAACAAGCCGACAAAACGATATCATTTGACATTTCGGGTCGAGTGCATAAGGCGTTCACGGAAACAAGTCACTGTGGACTTATCCCCTAAACGGACAGGCCGGGTTGAGACAACGGCATATTATACATTTCGTTCTCGCTGGTATTATATAGTAGCGAAAGAAATATATTGACCTGTTTCCGAGAACAGCGGCCCTTTAGGCTTTGGATTTGATGTCAGCCTTATCTCGCTCATTTCAGGGGTAGAGCAGTTCCCACGGACACATGGAGAATCTGACATCATTTCGGGCCTGTCGAGCCATGTGGAGAGTGTGACACTGTTATCATTATAAGCCCAGGGGCTATTAAATTTTCGTAAAATATCGAAACATTATTTCATAGACCCTGGGCTTATAAAGGGGGTGAAAGGGTTCAAAAGGGTTTATAAATTTTTACTTCCCCACAGAGCCATCTCATAAAAAATGGTATACAGTTCTTTTCCACTGTCTGTGAGGGAATACTCGACGTGGGGAGGAATTTCATTAAATTGTGTTCTTAGAACAATTCCGTTCTGTTCCAGTTCTTTCAGTGTGCTTGCGAGCATTGTATTGGTGATTCCGCTAATTTGTTTTTTCAGTTCACCAAATCGTATCGTATCAACTTTGGTTAATTCGAAAATGATACGGATATGCCATTTTCCTGAAAAAACAGTAAGCAGACGTTTCACAGGACAGTCTCCGTCCAGATCGGCTTTGGATACTAATTGTTTGTACTCTTCATAGGATATGCTCATATATATTGGTACCTCTCAGTATGTATTTTCGTACTTGACATGTTTTTTCTACGTACTTGATTTTGTATTTGGATAAAGTATAATTTTTATACCAATAGATGTCAAGCAGATTGGTGAAAATGATATGGAGGTATTCAATATGACAAATGAAACACTTAAAGTTTTAGAGGAACGTTTTTCCTGCGGTGCATTTACAGATGAGCTTCCGGAGAAAGAAAAAATGGAAGCGATCGCAAGAGCGGCGATTCAGTCTCCCAGCGGAACAAATGCACAGCCGTGGAGAGTGGTTGTGGTAACAGACAAAGAGCTGATCCGTGAAATGGAAGAGGAAACTATTCGCATGATGGCACAGATTCCGGCATATAAAGAGTTTTATGATTTGGTAACCTCTACCGGGATGAAGTTGTTTTATAATGCCCCATGCATGATCGTACTGCCGTACGATACAAAAAATCCATACGCAAAATTTGACTGTGGTATTGTAAGCCAGTCCATTGCTGTGGCTGCTCAGTCCCTGGGAGTAGCAAGCCATATAATCGCCATTAATGAAGTGGCTTTTATGGGTGAGAAAGCGGCAGATTTGAAGGCGAAACTCCATTTTCCGGAAAATTATGAATTCGGTCTTGCAGTTCTTCTTGGAAATGCTGCAGCTGAAAAAGCACCCCATCGGCCGGATGCAGAGAAGATTATTTTTGTTGAATAAAGACATGGGAGCGGAGTTCATGGAGTGCCTGCTCCCATTGTCTGTTGCAAGGGAAAATTTCAAGCCAGGTCATCGATTCCGGACAAGCTCATGTGGCAGGCATTTGAGGATGGAAAGCGAATGGTTAAATAACAGCGATCGAATATATAACATCCCATCAACATATCAGACAAAATTTCGGTACACAAAAAGTATATTGTATGAACCTTTGGGTTTTTACTGAATGAGGAAAAGAGACTTCTGTTGAGGTCTCTTTTTTCTTATAATGTGTGCCGAGCATGACACTAATCTTACTGGTGAAAGTCCAGTCACGGGTATTTACCGCCAAGTGTAGTGAACCACAAGTCGGTGCCAGTAATGGTATGGATGAAGGAAGTGGTGTAGCAAAGTTCTTGAGCCTACGT
>JALFIB010000264.1 GCA_022776305.1 Lachnospiraceae bacterium | reverse complement strand
GCGGTGGAGTATTTTGTGTCCTACTACGATTATTACCAGCCGGAAGCGTATGTTCCCTCCTCGGATACTTATATTGCCAAGGATTCGTCCATAAATGACGAGATCGATAAGCTGCGCCTTTCCGCCACCGCTTCTTTGGTTGAGAGGAAGGACGTTATTATCGTTTCCAGTGTTTCTTGTATTTATGGTCTTGGCAGCCCGACAGATTACAAGGAAATGGTGGTTTATCTGAGACAGGGGCAGGAAAAGGACCGTGATGACGTGATGCGGGCACTGGTGGATATTCAGTATGACAGAAATGAGATGGATTTTCACCGCGGCACCTTCCGTGTACATGGGGATGTGCTTGAGATTTTTCCGGCCAATGCAGATGACTATGCGTACCGGGTGGAGTTTTTTGGGGATGAGATCGAGCGTATTACAGAAATTGATGTGCTGACAGGCAGGATTCGGAGAGGCCTTGAGTTTATTGCTGTTTTCCCGGCATCCCACTATGTGGTGCCAATGGAAAGGATTCTGTCAGCGACAAATGAGATTGAAAAAGAATTGGACGAGCAGGTGCAGTTTTTTAAAAGTGAGGACAAGCTGCTGGAAGCACAGAGGATTGCGGAGCGGACCAATTATGATATTGAGATGTTAAGGGAAACGGGATTTTGTTCCGGAATCGAGAACTATTCAAGGCACCTGGCAGGACTTCCTGCTGGGGCGACGCCTCACACTCTTATGGATTATTTTGGGGACGATTACCTTTTGATCATTGATGAATCCCATAAGACCATCCCTCAGGTACGTGCTATGTATAGGGGTGACCAGTCGAGGAAGACAACACTTGTGGACTATGGATTCCGGCTACCGTCGGCGAAAGACAACAGGCCCTTGAATTTTACAGAGTTTGAAGAGAAAATTGACCAGATTTTATTTGTATCGGCTACTCCGGGAGAATATGAGGAAGAGCATGAAATGCTCCGGGCTGAACAGATTATACGTCCTACGGGGCTGCTTGATCCGCAGGTAGAAGTGCGTCCGGTGGAGGGACAGATTGATGATCTGATCGGAGAGATCAATAAGGAGACTGAAGCAGGAAATAAGGTTTTGGTCACCACTTTGACGAAGCGGATGGCAGAGGATCTGACAGAATACATGAAAGAAGTGGGTATCCGTGTCAGGTATCTCCACTCGGATATTGATACATTGGAACGTACTGAGATCATTCGGGATATGCGCCTTGATGTCTTTGATGTCCTTGTAGGTATCAACCTTTTGCGAGAAGGACTTGATATTCCGGAGATTTCGTTAGTAGCTATTCTGGATGCCGATAAAGAAGGGTTCTTGCGTTCTTCTGTTTCCTTGATCCAGACCATCGGGCGTGCGGCGCGTAATGCACAGGGGCACGTGATCATGTATGCCGATGTGATTACAGATTCTATGCGGGAGGCGATCGAAGAGACACAGAGACGTCGCGAGATTCAGGAAGAGTACAATAAGGAGCACGGGATCACACCTCAGACCATCAAAAAAGCAGTTCGTGACTTGATCAGCATTTCCAAGGAAATTGCGAAAGAAGAGAAAAAGATTGAAAAAGACCCAGAAACCATGGGAAGAGAAGAACTGGAAAAGCTGATTGCAGAGATACAGAAACAGATGAAAAAAGCAGCTTCCGAGTTAAATTTCGAGGCGGCTGCAGAGCTGCGTGACCGCATGATTTCGTTAAAAAAACATTTGCAGGAAATAGACGATTAAAAAAGATGATTTAAAAAGATGATTCAAAAAGACCGGATCATGGATAGAATAAAAGATAAAACAATAAGAGACGATACAGTGAATAGGACAATAGACAGAACGACAGAGGTAAAAGAAAATGGAAACGTCAATTGACAAGAAAAAATATATAAGGATCCGAGGAGCGAATGAGCATAATTTAAAGAACATCAGCCTTGATATTCCGAGAAATCAGTTTGTGGTACTGACAGGGCTTTCCGGCTCCGGAAAATCATCACTTGCTTTTGATACGATTTATGCAGAAGGACAGAGAAGGTATATGGAATCTTTGTCTTCTTATGCCAGAATGTTTTTGGGTCAGATGGAAAAGCCGGATGTGGAGAGTATTGAAGGACTTCCACCTGCTATTTCCATTGATCAGAAGACCACAAACAGGAATCCACGTTCTACTGTGGGAACCGTGACGGAGATCTATGATTATTTCCGATTGCTGTATGCGAGAATCGGGATCCCACACTGTCCAAAATGTGGGAAGGAAATCAAAAAACAGAGTGTGGACCAGATCGTGGACCAGATCATGGGACTGCCGGAAAAGACGAAGATCCAGCTTTTGGCACCGGTAGTCAGAGGCAGAAAAGGCGAACATGTGAAGCTTCTGGATCAGGCAAAACGGAGCGGCTATGTGAGGGTACGTATTGACGGAAATATGTATGATCTCAGTGAAGAGATCAAGCTGGAAAAGAATATCAAGCATAATATCGAGATCGTTGTGGACCGTCTGGTGGTGAAGCCGGGGATTGAAAAACGTTTGACGGATTCGCTGGAAAATGTGATGCAGCTGGCAGGCGGTTTGGCGTTAGTGGAAGTGATGGGACAAGAGACTATGCTTAGCTTCAGCCAGAGCTTTTCCTGTCCGGACTGCGGTATCAGTGTGGACGAGATCGAACCGAGAAGTTTTTCTTTCAATAATCCCTTTGGTGCGTGCCCGGATTGTTTTGGCTTAGGATACAAGATGGAGTTTGACATAGATTTGATGATTCCGGACAAGTCCCTGAGTATTTTGGAGGGGGCAATTGCTGCCACCGGATGGCAGTCATGTACGGATAAAGGAAGCTTTACGAGGGCAATTCTTGATGCTCTTGCAGCGGAGTACCATTTTGACCTTGCAACTCCTTTTCAGGATTATCCGAAGGAGATACAGGATATTCTCATCTATGGGACGAATGGACGGGAAGTAAAGGTTCATTATAGAGGGCAGCGTGGGGAAGGAGTTTATGATGTTGCCTTTGACGGGCTGATAAAAAACATGGAGAGACGCTACAGAGAGACATCATCCGATGCGATGAAACAGGAGTATGAAAGCTTTATGCAGATCACACCCTGTAAAGCTTGCGGTGGACAGAGACTAAAGAAATCAGCTCTGGCAGTTACGGTCTGCGATAAGAATATCTATGAAATTACTTCTATGTCTATCGGAGAGCTGCAGCGTTTTCTGGAACATATGGAATTGACGCATCAACAGGAGCTCATCGGTCACCATATCTTAAAAGAAATTAAGGCGAGGATACGTTTCCTTGTGAATGTGGGTCTGGAGTATCTGAGCCTTTCCAGAGCAGCCGGAACCCTCTCAGGTGGGGAAGCACAGCGAATCCGTCTGGCCACACAGATTGGCTCCGGTCTTGTAGGAGTTGCATATATTTTAGACGAACCGAGTATCGGCCTTCACCAGAGGGACAATGACAAACTGCTGAATACACTGAATAGCTTAAAAGATCTTGGAAATACTTTAATTGTAGTAGAGCATGATGAGGACACTATGTTTGCTGCTGATTATATTGTGGACATCGGTCCGGGAGCAGGAGAACATGGCGGAGAAGTCGTGGCGGCGGGAACAGCCCAAGATATTATTGCATGTGAAAGATCCATAACAGGTGCGTATCTTGGGAAAAGGATCAGTATTCCCATTCCGGATCAACGAAAGAAGCCCACAGGATGGTTGGAAGTGCGGGGAGCACAGGAGAATAACTTGAAAAAAATCAATGTTAAATTTCCACTGGGAGTTATGACCTGTGTAACAGGGGTCTCCGGTTCCGGAAAAAGTTCTCTTGTCAATGAGATCCTGTATAAGCGGCTGGCACGTGATCTGAATCGTGCCCGTGTCATTCCCGGAAAACATACGGATGTACTGGGAGAGGAACAGCTGGATAAGGTTATCAATATTGACCAGTCCCCCATAGGCCGGACACCGAGATCCAATCCGGCAACGTACACAGGTGTATTTGACCAGATACGTGACTTGTTTGCCGCGACTGCGGATGCAAAAGCAAGGGGCTATAAAAAAGGAAGATTCAGTTTCAACGTAAAAGGCGGACGGTGTGAAGCCTGCAGCGGAGATGGGATCATCAAAATAGAGATGCATTTCCTTCCGGATGTGTATGTCCCGTGTGAAGTATGCCACGGAAAGCGGTATAATCGGGAAACTTTGGAAGTTAAATACAAAGGGAAAAGTATTTATGATGTCCTTGACATGACGGTAGAGGAAGCATTGAAATTCTTTGAGCATCTTCCGTCTATTTACCGGAAGATAGAGACACTGTATGATGTGGGGCTTTCCTATTTAAAATTGGGACAGCCTTCTACGACTCTTTCCGGAGGGGAAGCCCAGAGAATCAAACTTGCTGCAGAACTGAGCAAAAGAAGTACGGGAAAGACAGTGTATATTTTAGATGAACCTACTACAGGACTGCATTTTGCAGATGTACACAAGCTGGTAGATATTTTGCGCAGGCTGACAGACAGCGGAAATACAGTGATCGTCATTGAACACAACTTAGATGTTATCAAAACTGCGGATTATATTATTGACATCGGCCCGGAAGGCGGTGACCGAGGAGGTACGGTAATTGCTGCGGGGACACCGGAAGAGGTGGCTGAAAATGAAAAATCTTATACGGGACAGTATGTTGCAAAATATTTAAAACGCAAATAACTATTCAGAACCCCTTAGAATAAGTAAGCAGATTCGTCATGCTTGCATGTAAGAAGATGCTTATCTTATTCGTAAGGTGGCTCTGAATAGTTACAAACGCAAATAAGACAATATAGAAATAAAACCACGCAATAATAGGGCAATGAAAAAATAAAGAAAGAAAAATAAAGCAAAAGAAAAAGTCTGACCGAAGTCAGACTTTTTCAGGAAAGAGAAAAATTTGGGTTGAAAATGTTTTGCCTGCATGAAAAATTCATACAAGTAAATGTTTGAGGGAGTACTTGGCAGCGTGTGGGGGCTGCCAAGTGTGAGTTATGAAATATATTAGCTCTTCGCTAATATGGTTATACTATAAAAGAAAAATGTGTTCAAAATATGTCTACTTTCTAAAAAAACAGGAAAAATAATTAAGAAATCATTTAGAGTACAAAAAGAATTCCAATTTTTGTGAATTTGTATTATACTATCCGCGTAGGCAATGGTTTTATGAATTGCTTGTTCATACCATTGCCGTGGAGCAGATCAGATTGAAAGGGGTATGAAAATGGCAGCTACAGATGTGGGAATTGATCTTGGCACGGCCAGTATATTAGTCTATGTCAGAGGAAAAGGCGTTGTTTTGAAGGAGCCTTCTGTTGTTGCCTATGACAGGGATACAAATAAAATTAAAGCTATAGGAGAAGAAGCACGTTTGATGCTTGGAAGGACACCGGGAAATATCGTTGCTGTTCGGCCTATGAGAAAAGGGGTTATTTCTGATTATACGGTAACGGAACAGATGCTGAAATATTTTATCCAGAAGGCAATCGGTAAGATGTCCTTTCGAAAACCGCGTGTCAGCATCTGCGTACCCAGCAGTGTGACGGAAGTGGAGAAAAAAGCAGTAGAGGATGCAACTTATCAGGCAGGAGCCCGGGAAGTCCATATTATTGAAGAGCCTATTGCAGCTGCGATCGGGTCCGGAATCGATATTTCAAGACCCTGTGGGAATATGATCGTGGACATAGGCGGAGGGACTTGCGATGTTGCTGTGATCTCCCTTGACGGTATTGTGGTCAGTACTTCCATCAAGGTGGCTGGTGATGATTTTGATGATGCCATTGTAAAATACGTCCGCAAAAAGTATGCCCTGATGATCGGAGAACAGACGGCAGAGGAGATTAAGATCACTATTGGTACGGCGTTTGAAAAACCGGAGCCGAAGGTGATGGAAGTAAAAGGAAGAGATATTGTGACGGGGCTTCCAAAGACGATCCGCGTTACCTCAGAGGATACGAGGGATGCTTTGAAAGAAGTGACAAGTCAGATTGTAGATGCAGTCCATAGTGTTTTGGAGCGCACCCCCCCGGAGCTTGCTGCGGATGTAGTGGATCGGGGAATCGTACTGACGGGAGGCGGAGCGCTGCTCAGTGGATTGGAGGAACTGATTGAAGCGCGCACCGGTATCAATACCATGACAGCTGAGGATCCGATGACAGCAGTCGCAGTGGGGACAGGCAGGTTCGTGGAATTGATGGCATCAAACGGAAAACGGATGGAACCATAAAGAGAAATAAATTTTGAAAGGATCAGAAAAGGACGTGGGCCTGTGGCACCGTCCTTTTCCAATCCCATGATACGGAGGGACATGGAAAAATTAGAAGGTTACGTTGACCATATTATTTATCGAAACAGTGAAAACGGTTATACGGTAATGGTTTTGGCAACACAGGACGATGAAATTACGTGCACGGGAAACCTTTCTTATATTGGGGAAGGAGAAAAAGTAGAATTGACGGGGCAGTACGTGGCACATCCTTCCTATGGGGAACAATTTAAAGTAGAATCTTATACAGTGAAGGATCCAGAGGATGAGGAATCTGTGGAGCGGTACCTCGGTTCGGGAGCCATCAAAGGTGTGGGAACAGCACTTGCAGCAAGGATCGTGCGCCATTTCGGAAGTGATACGTTCCGTATTATTGAAGAAGAACCGGAACGTTTGGCCGAGATCAAGGGAATCAGCGACAGGAAGGCAAGGGAGATTGCTGATCAGGTTTATGAAAAGCGGGATATGCGGAAGGCAATGATCTTTTTGCAGCAATTCGGTATCTCCACTGCACTTGCAGTTAAAATCTATCAGAGATACGGTGCTGAAATCTATAAAGTGATTCAGGAAAACCCTTACCGCCTTGCAGATGATATCAATGGTGTGGGGTTCCGGATCGCAGATGAGATCGCTATGCGTGCAGGGGTACAGGCAGACTCGGAGTACCGGGTGAAGTGTGCGGTGTTTTACGTATTACAGCAGGCGGGAGGCGAAGGCCATGTATTTTTGCCCAAGGAGCAGTTGGCATATAAAGCGGCAGAGCTTTTGGGAGTGCCTCTGGGAGATATTGACCAGTATTTGATGGATCTGGCGGTAGAGCGGAAAATCGTGGTCAAGCGGGAAAAGGATCAGGAGAGAATTTACAGTGCTTCTTCTTATTTTATTGAGATGAGTACGGCGCGTATGCTCTGTGACCTGAATATTTCGGGAGAGGTCAATGAAAGTGTGATCTTACATAAAATTGCTGCTATTGAAAAAGAGACAGGCACTATTTTGGATGAAAAGCAAAAAGAGGCAGTGATAGAATCTGTGCGCTGTGGCCTGCTTGTGATCACGGGAGGGCCTGGTACAGGAAAAACTACGACCATCAATACTTTGATTTCTTATTTTGAATCAGAGGGTCTTCAAATTTTGCTGGCAGCGCCCACGGGACGGGCTGCAAAGAGAATGACAGAGGCCACAGGTTATGAGGCCAAAACGATTCACAGGCTTCTGGAAATTTCCGGTCCGCAGGAAGAAAAGGGCAGTGCCACAGGCTTCGAGAGAAATGCAGAAAATCCATTGGAGGCAGATGTGATCATCATTGATGAGATGTCTATGGTAGACATTTACCTGATGCATGCTCTTCTTGATGCAGTGACGGTGGGTACACGATTGATCATGGTGGGCGACCGCAACCAGCTTCCCTCCGTAGGGCCGGGGAGTGTTTTGAAGGATATTATTGAATCATCAAAAGTAAAGGTGGTCTGCCTTACCCGGATCTTCCGGCAGGCTTCGGAAAGTGACATTGTTGTAAATGCCCATAAGATCAACCGTGGGGAGAGCGTATCCCTTGACAATAAAAGCAGGGATTTCTTTTTCCTAAAACGTTACGATGCCAATGTGATCATCAGCATTGTGATCCAGCTGATTCGCGAAAAAATGCCACGTTATGTGGATGCAAAGCCCTATGATATTCAGGTCCTTACGCCCATGAGAAAGGGACTTCTGGGGGTTGAACGCCTCAACCGGATCTTGCAGGAATATTTAAATCCGCCGGATAGGAATAAAAGAGAATATGAACAGGGGGGACAGCTCTTTCGGGAGGGTGATAAGGTCATGCAGATCAAGAATAATTACCAGATGGAATGGGAGATCCGGGGGCGTTATGGGATTCCCGTGGAAAAGGGCATTGGGATATTCAATGGTGATATGGGGATCATTCGGGAAATCAATTTACATACGGAACGTGTTACAGTGGAGTTTGATGAACAGAGGATGGTGGAGTACCCGTACACTGGGTTAGAAGAGCTTGAATTAGCTTACGCTGTTACGATCCACAAATCGCAGGGAAGCGAATATCCTGCTGTAGTCATCCCGCTTCTATCAGGCCCGCGCATGCTGATGAACAGGAATTTATTGTATACTGCTGTGACAAGGGCGCGGAAATGCGTGACTCTTGTGGGCGATGATACGGTGTTTAACCAGATGATCGACAATATTGTGGAACAGAAACGGTATACTGCTTTGGCAGAGAGGATCTGTGAACTGTCAGAAGGAGGAGAATAACTGTTTGGGAAAAAGCAAGGATATTTTTGCCAAACTGAGCATATATATAAAGGGTGCCCTGATGGGGCTTGCTGACCTGCTGTATCCGGAACGATGTGTCTGCTGCGATAAGGTATTGGGTGTGAAAGAAAAGGGATGCTGCATGGACTGCATGCCCAAACTTCCGCGGATAGAGGGAAATATATGTATGAAATGCGGAAAACCCATGGAGGACGATGGGGAGTTTTGCAGTGACTGCATGGCTCATGACCACTTTTTTGACAGGGGAACAGCGGCATTTATATATACCGGCGCTATCAGGCATTCGATCTACAGGATGAAATTCCAAAACAGAAGGGATTATATTCCCTTTTATGCACAGGAAATGGTGCATGCCCTTTGGGGCAAAATAGAAATATGGCGTCCAGAGTTGATCTTGCCTATTCCTATGCATTGGAAGAAAAAACGCCAAAGAGGATATAATCAATCAGAATTGTTGGCAAAACGAATCAGTTTGATGACTGGAATACCGGCAGCAAATGATCTATTAAAGTGCATCAGGAAAATGCCTGACCAGAAAAAACTGAACCGGGAACAGAGAATGAAAAATATCCATGGAATCATTGAAGTTTCCAAAGAGTTCCCGAAGGTGCGGAGTGTATTGCTGATAGACGATGTTTATACGACAGGCAGTACGGTAGATGAAGTGAGCCGTGTTTTGAAACATGCAGGTGTACAGCACGTTTATTTTGTCGTATTATGTATCGGAAAAGGAAAAAAGGCGGTATGCACGGCAACAAAAATGTGATATACTTATTAAAATAGGAAGAAAGGAGAAGACAGAATGAGTGCAGTAAAAATATGGCTAAAGAATTATCTGGTTACTTTTACTGATTCTATATCATCCATAACCCCAACAAACGTGTTGGAAATCCTCATTTTGGCTTTTCTGGTATATAACCTTTTACTTTGGATCAAAAATACAAAAGCCTGGACACTTTTAAAAGGTATCATGGTGCTTGGGATCTGTGTGTCCATCGTGTATATTCTGCGTATGGATACCTTGATCTTTCTCGTAAGCAGGGCGATTGATATCGCGATCATGGCGGCTCTCGTCATTTTCCAGCCGGAGCTGCGCCGTGCATTGGAACAGTTAGGTGAAAAACAGATCGTATCTTCGTTGATTCCCATCATCGATACGAATCGCGATGTATCAGAGCGTTTCAGCGATAAGACTGTGAATGAGATCGTGAAAGCTGCTTCAGAGATGAGTAAGGTAAAAACGGGAGCTTTGATCGTTGTGGAACAGAATATCCGCCTTGACGAGTATGAGCGTACAGGTATCGTGTTGGATTCTGTTGTGACGAGCCAGCTTCTGATCAACATATTTGAACATAACACACCTTTGCATGATGGTGCGGTGATCATAAAAGGAAATCGCATTACCTCAGCTACATGTTATCTCCCTCTTTCTGACAACATGATGCTGAGCAAGGAGCTTGGCACAAGGCATAGGGCAGGAGTGGGGATCAGTGAGGTGACCGATTCCCTTACCGTAATTGTTTCGGAAGAGACCGGAAAGATATCTGTTGCCTATAAAGGTGAGCTGAAACGAAATGTCACTCCGGATGTCCTGAAAGAACAATTGATCATTCTTCAAAATAAATCAGTAACACCGAAGAAGTTCAAATTCTGGAAAGGTTGGAACAAGAATGAAGCATAAATTGACCAGTAATTTGAGTCTGAAGCTGTTGTCTCTTGTATTTGCATTTTTGATTTGGCTTCTTGTCATGAATATAGACAACCCGATTGTCCCCAAATTGTTTAAAGATGTAAAAATTCAGGTTATCAATGCTGACAGTGTGACAGAAATTGATAAAGTGTTTGACATTGTTTCAGAGGAGACCGTCGTCCTTAAGGTGACGGAGCGCCGCAATATCGTACAGGGCTTGACCAGTGATGACTTTACAGTTGTGGCAGATATGGAGAGTTTAAATGATATGGATTCCGTCCCGTTGACTGTGACATGCAGGAATTCGGCGGTTACTTGGGATGAGATTGAGATCGCACCGGCTTCCATGAAGGTAAAGCTGGAGCAGAAAAAGGAAAGCGAGTTTGTCGTCAATGTATCTACTACCGGCGGAAAGCCTTCCACAGGCTTTGAAGTTGGGAAAACTGAGGTCGTACAGGGAAAAACGGTCCAGATTGCAGGGCCGGAGAGTATGATTGACCGTATCGGCCAAGTAGTTGCTTATATTTCCGTAGGAGGCCTTAAGACAGACCAGCGGCTGACCGTAAAGCTGACTGTGATCGATAAATTTGGCGAGAGCTTTACAGATGCCCAGATGAGCAGGCTTCAGATCAAGGATTCGGAAGGTGTTTTGATTGCGGACAATACGGTAATGGTAGATGTCTCGCTCTGGAGGGTGGCAAACAGCATCCCACTTGAGGTTAAGGTGACAGGTACGCCGGCAGACGGTTATTACTATTCAGGAGTGAGCACTGTACCCGAGACGGTAAGCCTTGTCGGTACGGAAGAAGCAATAAAGGAAATACAAGGAAAACTTGTCATAAAAAATCCTGTCTCTGTGGAAGGGGCGACATCGGATGTATCTATGGATATAGACCTTACAGAGACTTTAGCGGATAATGATGAACTCCGTTTGGCGGCAGATTCAGACCCGACTATCACAGTAACTGCAAAGATTGAAAAAACGGGAGACCAGACATTGACTATACCCCTTTCCAATCTGGAGATACAGAACAGGCCAGCAAACATGAGTTTAACTTTCTCACCGGCTGATGAGATTACTGTGATCGTCCATGCAAATAATGAATCGGATACGATACAGGTAAGTGATATCAAAGCAAGTATTGATCTGGCAGCCTGTGCGAAAGCCGGAACATATGAGATACCTGTAGTGATTGAATTGCCTAAGGGTTATAAGTTAGTTTCAGAAGTGAAGTTGGTAGTGACTGCGGAAGAGCAGCTTCAGGAAAACAATGATGAAGATGCGGGGGAATAGACTTGATAGGAAAAAAACTCACTGTGAAAAATCTTGCCGGGCTGCATCTAAGACCGGCTGGAGAGCTCTGTAATCTGGCTTTAAAGTTCGATTCTAAGATTACGATTAAATTTCGCAATAAGGAATTCAACGCCAAAAGTGTACTCAGTGTTTTAAGTGCATGTGTGCAGCAAGACGATGAAATCGAAGTGATCTGCGCAGGGAGCGATGAAGTAGAAGCCCTTGAGGAGATTGTTCGCTTTCTCGAAAACAAATCACAGTAGATTTCATGAGGATGGCAGGTTTCTTGACAAAACAGAAAGAAGACCATAGAAAACTGCCAGACAGAAAAGGATAATAACGAAAGGACTATAGGAAAAGGATTATAAGAAAAAAGAGACCGGTCAGGCAATGCCAAGTAAAGACATTAGCCGTCTGGGTCTCTTTTTTATATGCTGTATTTTTACAAATCTTTCAGTAAATGTAATCCGCTTTATGCATTTGGATCTGTTGGGTCATAGCTTTGCGTTAACGGAATCTTTGGCGCCTGCTCGATGGTGATATTCTTTGGTGCCGTGATGCTGTCACTGATGATTACTTTTGTACCCTTTGGAACATTATCATAAAGCCATTTTGCGTGTCCCACTGTCAGTCGAATACATCCGGCAGAAGCAGGTGAACCAAGCTTGTTGTAAGCAGAAGCACTCATGGAGTGATTGTCATATGGACGTGAACACGGTACAGAGTGGAACAGGATACTGCTTGTAATATGGCTGCAGTACTGACCCCAGCTTGGTCCGTTTAATTCATGCCAACGGAGTTTATCCAAAATAGTGAAGGTTCCGGTTGGTGTACTGGTGCCGTCAGCTGCTGTAGAGCATACGAAAGCTTTGATAGGAGTAGTACCACGATATACTACAACAAAACATTTTTTACGGTTGACTTCTACACGCCATGCTCCGGTGATGGTCTTTGAATATGCGCCACTCTTGCCGAAATCATAAGTCTTGCCGTCGATTACGTGTTTTCCTGTAAACATTGCACCAGTGGTCTTGTCAAAGTAATAGTATTTTCCTTCGTTGATCAGCCATCCGGTCCTCATGGTACCATCGTTATTGAAATAATACCAGACACCTTGGATTTTCACAAAACCTGTCTTTGCTGCACCGTACGTACTGGAGGATTTTGTGGGATTTAGATAATACTTTTTACCGCTGTAGGTGAACCATCCGGTTTTCATAATGGCGGTGGACTTATCAAAATAGTATTTGCGGCCAAGTACCGTCTGCCATCCTTTCATCCGTATGCCTTTTGCGGAAGCATAGTAGGTGGAATCTCCTACTTTAATGAAACCGGTCTGCATAACTCCTTTGGAATTAAAATAGTAATAATACTTACCGATCTTTGCCCAATTGCTCTGGACTCTTGCCCCTTCATTGGCTGGGTCGAAATAGTATTTCTTTTTGCTGATGGTTTTCCATCCGGTAACCCGTCGGCCATTGGTGTCATAGTAATAATATTTTCCTCTTAATTTTAGCCAGCCGGTTTTGGAAGCACCATTTTTTGTACTAAAGTAATATGTGTATTTACCTATTTTAATATTACCAGTCCTGCGGGCTCCCGTTTTTTTGTCAAAGTAGTATTTCTGCCCTTTGATGGTTTGAAGCCCTGTTTTTAAAATACCCTTTGACGTAGCGTAATAGTACTTTTTATCATAAGAAGAACGTGTGTATGAGGTGAGGCGTCCATTCTTTGTCACATGGTATAAAGACTTTCCTACCTTTATGGTGCCAAGCTTGATCTGGCCGTTTTCATTTGCATAGTAATATTTGCCGTTGCTTTTTACCCATTTGTTTGTAACAAGCCTGCCGGACTTAGTGCTGTAAAAATAATAATAATTATCCGGATCACTTGTAAAACGAACAAGCCCTGAAACTCCGGAACAAAGCTTACCGGCATCTTCGCCTGTACCGGTGCGGAAGTAATACGTATATTTGCCGATTTTCACCGGTCCGGATACACGGTATCCATTCTCATCAAAATAGTATTTGTCATTTCCGATGGCCTGAAGTCCAAGGAGCTTCGTATCACCCTGCAGGTAATACCATCCATTTTCGTCTTGGTTCCATCCTTCGGCAGCCGATACAGTGGATATAACATCCGGAACGCCGAGTGTGGATGATAACGCAGGAACGGCTAATGTCAAGCCAGCTGCAAGGCAGAAAGCTGAAATTAGTTTTTTGATTTTCATTTTCAAATTTTCCTCCCCGTTTCATTCTGTAAAATAAGAAACTATAATTTTCTAGCTTTTACATAATTTTCTATCCTTATTATAGCCATAGTGGTGTTAGAATGCAAGGCAAGACAATGGGAAAAATCTTAATATTTTTATAAGACCACATTTTAATAAGGTTGTCATTTCCGGAGAAGTGTTCTATAATAATTGAAACCAAAGAGGAGAGGAAAAAAGTGAGAAAACGAGAAAGGTATAAAAGACTGATCATGTTTTTGGCTTCTGTGCTGATCGTAGCCATTCAGACAGGGGCGTTTGCATATGCATGGTTCCATGATTACCATGTAAAAGAGATTATCGGAAGAAGGTACGGATATTGGGGCCACTGGGCTTTGATCGGGCTGTATGCTTTGATGGTAGTGCTGGTGTCAAAGTTGTTTTCTGCATTTAAAGTAGGGTACCAGCGTGTACTGGATGTACTGCTGTCCCAGATTTTTTCAGTTTTGCTGGTTAATATCGTGGCATATCTTCAGCTGGCTTTGATCGGGCGCTGGAGATTCTTGCAGCATATCGGGCCAATGCTGAAAGTGACTGGCTTTAATCTTGTGGCAGTGGTCTTGTGGGTACTCTTTATGAGGCTGATCTATACGAGGATCTATCCGCCTCATGAAGTGCTGTTGATTTATGGCAAATTTAGTCCCAAGCCATTAATACGTAAGATGGAAGGCAGGAAAGATAAGTATATTATTACGGGAACGATCTCTTTGAAAGCGGGAGAGGAGCGGATCAAAGAAGAGATTTTAAAGCATGAAGCGATTATGATCGGTGATATCCCTTCCCATGAGAGAAACGTATTTTTAAAGTACTGTTTTGAAAATAATAAGAGGTGTTACTGTCAGCCGAAGATCTCAGATATTATGATCATGAGTTCAGAGAAGATCCATATGTTTGATACACCGCTGTTGTTATTCCGCAACTGCGGGCTGACAGTAGAAAAGCAAGTGATCAAGCGTATTTTCGATATTGTCTGTTCTTCCGTTATGCTGGTAGTTCTTTCACCGCTGCTTCTTTTGATTGCACTTCTTGTGAAATGCTATGATGGGGGGCCTGTATTTTATAAACAAGAGCGCCTCACAAAAGACGGAAAAGTCTTTTTCGTGTACAAATTCAGGAGCATGCGTGTGGATTCGGAGAAACATGGGGCAAGGCTGGCTATGAAGGGTGACAGCCGGGTGACTCCCGTCGGAAAGGTACTGCGCAATATCCACTTTGATGAGCTGCCGCAGCTTTTTAATATCATCAAAGGCGATATGTCTCTTGTAGGACCGAGGCCGGAACGACCGGAGATTGCGGCGGAGTATACGAAGGAAATCCCGGAGTTCCCATATCGCCTGAAAGTGAAGGCAGGCTTGACAGGATATGCACAAGTTTATGGCAAATACAACACGACCCCTTATGACAAATTGAAGCTGGACCTGACTTATATTGAGAATTATTCCTTCATTCTTGACCTGCAGCTGATTGCTACAACGGTGAAGATCCTGTTCCAGAAAGAGAATACAGAAGGGGTGGAAAAATGGCAGGTAACTGCTTCAGCCGGTCAGGAGAATTGTTCAAATAAAGGAAATGATTAGAAATAGAGAAAACGAAGAGAATCAAAAACAAGGGAATGATAGCACTCAGTATTTTCATCAGGAGAATCTTGATTCTGGCAGCGGACAAAATGGCAGAATAAAAGAAGATCAGGTTCTTGTATCTGTGGTCATGCCAGCCTACCGCTGTGCCGATACGATTGAAAAAGCCATAGAGTCTGTTCTTGTCCAGAAGGTTCCCCTTGAAGTCCTTGTATTAAATGACAGGTCGCCGGATCATCTGGACGAGGTGATGGAACGCTATAAACAGGTGCCGCAGGTACGTTATTTCAAGAATGAGAAAAACCTTGGTGCTGCCGCTACCAGAAATCGCGGCGTACGTCTGGCAAAAGGCAGCTATATTGCTTTTCTGGATGCAGATGACTGGTGGGCTCCGGATAAACTGAAAAAACAGCTTGCTAAAATGAAGCAGGAAAAGGCAGTACTCTGCTCTACGGGCAGGGAACTGGTGACATCGGATGGAAAATTGACGGGGCGTGTGATTGGAGTAAGGGAAAACATTACGTACCATAACCTTTTACTGCATAACTGCATCAACTGTTCTTCAGTCTTGCTAAAAAAAGAAGTAGCCCTTGAGTTCCCGATGCAGCATGAAGACAGCCATGAGGATTATATAACGTGGCTGGGAATATTGAAAAAATATGGGCGGGCATCCGGAATTGATGAACCGCTGCTGAAGTACAGGCTGACAGCCAGCGGAAAATCAGGAGGAAAACTGAAATCAGCCGGAATGACCTTTAAAGCATATCGGTATGCAGGCTTTGGACCTCTGGCATCTTGTTTTTGGTTCTGTGCCTATGCAGTCAACGGAGTGATGAAATATGCAGGTGCATACCTGCACAAAAAATAAGGGCCGCAGTACGTTGTCCTTGCAGGCTTTAGAGCCTTATGTTAGAATAAACTGTCAGAGCCAACCTCCAAAATGCTTCGCATTTTACGTCTGTTTTATGAAATTTTGTTTGGCTCTGATTAATTACAAATACAAATAAAAATTACGGAGGATTGCCATGATTCAGAAACTCATTGCAAACATCAGAAAGACTAATGCACCAATCGTTGTAGGACTGGACCCGATGATGGGATTTATTCCGGAACATATTACAAAGAAGGCATTTGACCAGTGTGGAGAGACATTGGAAGGGGCTGCTGAAGCAGTATGGCAGTACAATAAAGAAATCGTTGATGCGATTTATGACCTGATTCCGGCTGTAAAGCCCCAGATTGCCATGTATGAGCAGTTCGGCATCCCGGGCTTGATGGCTTTCAAGAAAACAGTGGACTACTGTAAAGAAAAAGGACTGGTGGTCATCGGTGATGTAAAACGAGGAGATATCGGTTCTACGTCAGCTGCTTATGCTACAGCACATCTCGGAAAAGTAAAAGTGGGAAATCAGGTTCTGACACCTTTCGGTGAGGATTTTGCAACAGTCAATCCCTATCTTGGTACAGACGGGATCAAGCCTTTCATTGATGTCTGCAAAGAAGAAAAAAAAGGATTGTTTATCTTGGTTAAGACATCAAACCCATCCAGCGGAGAATTTCAGGATCGCATCGTAGATGGAAAACCGCTCTATGAATTAGTAGGGGAAAAAGTGGCAGAATGGGCAGATTCTTGTATGGGAGAAGATTATAGTTATATCGGCGCTGTTGTAGGTGCCACCTATCCGGAGATGGGCAAAGTGCTGCGCAAAGTCATGCCGAAATCCTTTATCCTTGTGCCGGGTTACGGTGCACAGGGCGGTAAGGCAGCAGATCTGGTTCACTATTTTAACGAGGATGGATTGGGTGCCATTGTAAACTCTTCCCGTGGAATCATTGCTGCATATAAACAAGAAAAATACGCTGCTTTCGGGCCTGAAAATTTTGCAGGTGCAAGCCGTCAGGCAGTGATCGATATGATTGAAGACATCAATGGGGCACTGCAAAGCAGATAAGAAGAAATTGGAAAATCGCTGATGATGTAGGAGAACAGAATGGCAGGAAAATATAGAGAACAGGCAGCTGTCCTATCACAGGAGCAGATTGCCGACCAAATTTTCAGCATGTGGCTGAAGACGGAGCAGATTGCAAAAGAAGCTGTTCCGGGACAGTTTATTTCCGTATATAGTAATGATTCAGGAAGGATGCTTCCGCGTCCCATCAGTATCTGCGAGATGGATAAAGAGAAGGGAGCCCTCAGGATCGTGTACCGTGTTGCAGGAAAGGGTACGGAGGAATTCAGCTGCTGTAAGGCAGGCGATACGTTGGATATTTTGGGACCTTTGGGCAACGGGTTCCCGCTGGAGCGGTGCCCGGAGGGGAAAAAGGCCTTTCTCATTGGAGGAGGAATCGGTATTCCGCCTATGGTACAGCTTTCTAAAGAACTTCAGGGTGAAGTGCAGGTTGTAGCCGGATACCGTGACGAACTGTTTTTGACTGAGGAATTAAAAGCAAATGGAACACTTTACCTTGCCACGGAGGACGGAAGTGCCGGTACAAAAGGAAATGTGCTTGACTGTATCCGGGAAAACGGGCTTACCGCAGATGTGATTTATGCCTGCGGCCCTACACCGATGCTGCGGGCCATCAAATCCTATGCAGAAGAACATCAGATTGACTGCTGGATCTCTATGGAAGAGCGTATGGCATGCGGGATCGGCGCATGTCTGGCATGTGTTTGTAAGTCAAAAGAGATCGATGATCATTCAAAGGTGCATAATAAACGAATTTGTAAAGAGGGACCGGTGTTCCATGCACAGGATGTAGAACTGTAAGTAAGAGGTGCGGGTGTTTCATGCGCAGGATGTAGAGCTGTAAACGTCTGGATAGGTTCCGGAATACCATAAAATGAGTTCCTAGGCAAATGAGACGAACAAACCCATAGAATGTCCGCATAGATAGATCAGGAGATATGTTATGTACAATATGAAAGTAAATATTGCAGGAGTTGAACTGAAAAATCCTGTTATGACGGCTTCCGGTACATTTGGTTCCGGGATGGAATACAGTGATTTTGTGGATTTGGGGAAATTGGGTGCGGTAGTGACAAAGGGCGTTGCGAATGTGCCATGGCCGGGAAATCCCACACCGCGAATTGCAGAAATACGGGGCGGTATGATGAATGCCATCGGACTGCAAAATCCGGGGATCGATACCTTTTGTTCCAGAGACCTGCCATTTCTTGAAAAATTTGATACAAAAGTCATTGTCAATGTATGTGGGAAAACGGCGGAAGAGTACTGTGAAGTAGTGGAACGTCTGGGAGATGAACCGAGAGTAGATATGATGGAGATCAATATCTCTTGTCCCAACGTAAAATGTGGAGGGATTTCTTTCGGACAAGACCCTAAAGCGGTGGAAGAAATCACAAAAGAGATCAAACGCCACGCAAAACAGCCTGTGATTATGAAGCTTAGTCCCAATGTGACAGACATCACAGAGATCGCAAGGGCTGCTGAGGCAGGCGGAGCCGATGCTATTTCAATGATCAATACACTGACCGGAATGAAGATCGATGTGAACCGCAGGACTTTTGCCATTGCCAATAAGACAGGCGGAGTGTCAGGACCGGCAGTGCACCCCATTGCAGTGCGTATGGTATACCAGACAGCGCAGGCTGTGTCGGTGCCGATCATCGGAATGGGCGGCATAGCAACCGCAGAGGACGCATTGGAATTCATATTGGCAGGGGCCAGCGCAGTTGCAGTGGGTACAGCCAATTTCAGGAACCCTATGGCTACTATGGAAGTGATAGAGGGAATAGAAGAATATATGCGCCGCCAGAATGTGGAAAGCATTACAGAACTGATCGGTGCAGTGAAATAAGAAGGTGAAAAAACACAGTTTTTACGTATTTATGAAGATGTTACAAACGCACTTTTTACGGATTTATGAAAAGGAGAATAAGTGGTATGGAAAAATATAAGCAGGAATTTATTGAGTTTATGGTGGACTGTGAGGTTTTGAAATTCGGAGACTTTGTGACTAAAAGCGGAAGAAAGACGCCGTTTTTTGTAAATACAGGATTTTACAGGACAGGAACTCAGCTGCGCAGGCTTGGAGAGTACTATGCAAAAGCGATCAATGAAAAGTTTGGATTTGACTTTGACGTTCTTTTTGGACCGGCTTATAAAGGCATTCCTCTTACTGTTGCAGCGACTACAGCCATCAGTGAGCTGTATGGAAAAGACATTCGCTACTGCTCAAACCGTAAAGAAGTAAAAGACCATGGTGATAAGGGAATCCTTTTGGGAAGCCCCATCAAGGACGGTGATAAAGTAGTGATCATTGAGGATGTGACAACAGCAGGAACCTCCATTCAGGAGACACTGCCCATCATCAAGGCTCAGGGTGATGTGGATGTGATCGGGCTTGTAGTATCTGTTGACCGCATGGAACGTGGCCAGGGGACAAAGAGCGCCCTTGCTGAAATCGAAGAAAAGTATGGACTGAAGACAACGGCGATCGTTACCATGGCAGAAGTTGTAGAACATCTTTATGGAAAAGAGTACAAAGGAAAAGTTGTGATCGATGATGCAATGAAAGCAGCCATTGACGCATATTATGAGCAGTATGGCGCATAATCTGTCTGAAGGAATGTGCCGCTGATCCGGCGGCGGAATGGAGAACGGTATGAACGAAAAATTATTTAAGACAGTCGCTAATTCCGGAATCGTTAACCTTGTGATCGGAATTGTGGTAATTGCCACAGGCGTTGCATCAGGTGTACTTTTGTTAATAAGCGGAGCAAGGTTAATAAAAAGTAAGGATGACTTGATGATTTAATGGCTGCAGCAATTCGTAAAAGTATAAAAATATCAGGAACGTGCCTGTTTTTTGTTTATCTGGCAGGACTGGTCTATTTCTTGTTTTTTGCGGAAGAATATGGGCGGGGAACACTGGACATGGTGTACAGTTACAATCTCTGCCCTTTCCGTGAGATCAGGAGATATATGACCTATTGGGAAATGCTGGGGATCCGCACAGTATTTTTGAACCTTGCCGGAAATGTGATTGGATTTATGCCTTTCGGCGCCCTGCTTCCTTTGATGGCGAGAAATGCCAGAAAGGCATGGAAAACGGTATTGTTCAGTTTTGAGATCAGTGCATTGGTGGAGATATCCCAGCTTATTTTTCAGGTGGGATGTTTTGATGTGGATGATATTATCTTAAATACGCTGGGCGGGCTGCTGGGCTATATGGTATTCTGGATTTCCAGTACATGCTACTTAAGGCTGGAGAGAGGACGATCCAAAGACAAGGAGAGGTTATGGCAAAAAGACAGGTTTATTCATTTGTAGAGAAAAAATATTCAGCAAACAGCATTGCGTCGGCGGTATTAAGTGTTTTATCAATTCTGGTACTGCTGATTTTGCTTTTTATATCATTCGTTTTGAAAGGACAGGCAAACACATGGATCGGAGCAGTGGGAATTGCCGGTATTCTTATGGCTTTTGGAGGACTCTGGTACGGGTTTGCCGGGTTTAAGGACGACTGTAAATCATATTTTTGCAGTAAGCTGGGAACCATACTCGGCACTATGGCAGTTGCAGGATGGTTTTTCATTGTATGTATTGGTCTGGTGAATATGTAGCAAGAAAAGGGCATTGGCCTATTCCAAAAAGGGAAAGGCAATGCCCTGTAAAATTATGAGAAAGGTTGTGGAGAAGGGACATGGAACAGTTAGGTCAGAATGAAACATATTTAATGGAACGGTACGGCCTTGCTATGGAGCGTATCCATGGAATAAAAGAAGAAGAAACCGTACAGGAGCCTTTCCGCACTTATTTTAATAGAACAGCTCAATTTTTAGAGCAGATGGAACAGTTAAAATGTGCGATCGATTCAGGAGAGACGAAATCTTATACATTGCAGCAATGGCAGGAGCAAAATACGTCTCTTTATTACGATATTTTGCCTGCGCAGTATGGCTGCAGTTTTGGTAATCCAGAATATTCCGTAAAGGTTTTGGGAGAAGTACATGGGAAGATCTTAAGCTTCCTTTATACGGAGCTGCGGGGAATCATCGTATACGCTTTCGAGAAAAAATTGGAGCAGATCGTTGTGCTCCTTGAACTGTTTATTGAGATTTATAATTGTTTTGAGCAGGAGGAAATTCCGGAGTACAAAGAGATCCAGCAGATTATTTATTGGTTTGTCAGTGATTACAGTGAACTCTTTGTGACAGAAAGGATCCGTGAGGCAGTTGATCCGGATGCGGATTTTGCCACAAAGATCGTTATGGAGTCCGATCTGGATGATCTGCGCTATCTGTACCAGTACGGGGAATACGTGTCTGAGAACGAGCTGAAAACAGCTGAGTTTTTCAATACGCTGCCGGAAGAGGCCATTGCAGCTATGGCGGATACTTACACGGAAGGATACAGGATCGGTTTTCTTATGGGAGGAAAAGATATTTCCTTGAAAAAGACCGTCAATATACGATATAATCTGGGCTTTGAACGTATGATACGCCATGCTGTCAAGAATTTTGAGAAGATAGGACTGAGACCGGTTATATACCGGTCGGCTGTCAGCACCGTCAATAAAAAACAGCATCTTCGAATTGGTTATATCGGTGGGATACCCAACAAACAGTTCGATTATGACCATCGGGCAGACAATGCGATCTATCTTGATAAAAAATTTATAGAGAGAAAGCTGGGTGTTATGCGTCAGGCATATGAGAGTTACAAACAGCTCGCAAGGGAACATGGGGGACCCGCAGTGGTAGAGGTCTTTGGAGAGACGCCTTTTGTTCCTCAGGCAAAGAAAGATGTATACCAGCTGTCAGAAAAACAGCAGAAGCTTTCTACTTGGGCGAATAATGAGATCTCACAGCTTACGAACCAATATATAATAGGAAAAGAGAGAAGCTTCACGATCATCGCTTTTCCGGTTCCTGAGATTGGAAAGCAGTTCAAGGATATTTTTATGGATACCATAAAAATCAATACTTTGGATTATACGCTGTACCAGAAAATACAGCAGTCTTTGATTGATGTTCTGGATCAGGGCGTCGCTGTCCATATAAAGGGAAAAGGTGAGAACCGCACAGACCTGACAGTGGCCCTTAGGGATCTGCCGGATCCGGAAAAAGAAACATTATTTGAAAACTGCGTAGCTGATGTGAATATTCCGGTAGGAGAAGTCTTTACTTCACCGAAACTGGAAGGAACCAACGGGGTACTCCACGTTTCCCAAGTATATCTGGATGAATTGAAATATGTGAATCTTGAGGTGCGTTTTGAAAACGGCATGGTGAAAGATTACAGCTGCGGAAACTTCCCTACAGCGGAAGAAAATAAGAAGTATTTCTTTGAAAATGTGATGTACCATCATGATACGCTTCCGCTGGGAGAATTTGCCATCGGAACTAATACGACGGCTTATATGATGGCAAAAAAATATGGGATTGCTGACAAACTCCCGATTCTTATCGCAGAAAAAATGGGCCCCCATTTTGCCATCGGTGATACGTGCTACAGCTGGCAGGAGGACACTGCTGTCTACAATGCAAATGGAAAAGAGATTATAGCAAGGGACAATGAAGTATCTATTTTAAGGAAAGAGGATCCCTCAAAAGCGTATTTTGGATGTCACACAGATATTACCATTCCTTATGAAGAGATAGGGCATATCGAGGTGATCTGTGCAGACGGAAGGAGGGTTCCACTGATCCGTGACGGGCGTTTTGTGGTTCCGGGGACGGAGCAGCTGAATGAGCCCCTTGAACAGGAAAATGTGTTATAAAATATAACTGTTCAGGGCCAGACTTAAAAATGCAAGCATTTTACACCTGTTTTATGAAATTTTATTTGGCTATGGGCAGTTACATGAAATTGTACCATTGACAATGTTGCCTTTAATGGGTAGAATTTAACCGATAAACTGCGAAGCAGTGATTCGGTTATGAGCAAGTGGCAAAGCGGATTGCGAATATCTGCTTGACCGTTATTAAGACAGAAAAGAAAAAAGGAGCGGATACTATGGCAAAAGTAGGTATTGTTATGGGCAGCGATTCCGATATGCCTGTGATGAGTAAAGCGGCGGATATGCTGGAAAAATTCGGCATTGATTATGAGATGACCATTATCTCAGCACACAGGGAGCCGGATGTATTTTATGAATACGCTAAGACAGCAGAAGAAAAAGGATTTAAAGTGATCATTGCCGGAGCAGGCATGGCAGCACATCTTCCGGGAATGTGCGCAGCGATATTCCCCATGCCGGTAATCGGTATTCCGATGCACACAACGTCACTGGGAGGAAGAGATTCCCTCTACTCTATCGTACAGATGCCATCCGGTATCCCGGTAGCTACCGTTGCTATCAACGGCGGGGCCAATGCCGGTATCCTTGCGGCAAAGATTTTGGCCACTTCAGATCCGGAGCTTTTGGAAAAAGTGAAAAATTATGCTGCAGAGTTAAAAGAACAGGTGGAAGCGAAGGATGCGAAGCTGAAAGAAGTAGGCTATCAAGCATATATGGCAGACCAGAAAAAATAAAGATAACTGTTCAGAGCCAACTTCAAAGTTACAAATAAAGTTTTTACAAAACACGGGAAACAGGAAAAGGAAAATTGTACTGCTGGACGAACGCAGGACTCATACAGGGAGGAAATCATGGATTACAAGAAAGCTGGAGTAGATATTGAAGCAGGATATAAGTCAGTTGAATTGATGAAAGAACACATTAAAAAGACGATGAGACCGGAGGTGCTGACAAACATCGGCGGTTTCTCAGGCGCTTTTTCAATGGAAAAGTTTAAAAGCATGGAAAAACCTACATTAGTATCAGGAACAGACGGCGTGGGTACAAAATTAAAGCTGGCTTTTATTCTTGATAAACATAACACAGTAGGTATCGATTGTGTGGCAATGTGTGTCAATGATATTGCCTGTGCCGGCGGCGAACCTTTATTTTTCCTTGACTATATTGCATGTGGCAAGAACTATCCGGAGAAGATCGCTGATATCGTCAGTGGCGTAGCTGAGGGATGTGCACAGTCAAGTGCAGCACTGATCGGCGGAGAAACTGCGGAAATGCCGGGCTTTTATCCGGAAGATGAATATGACCTTGCAGGTTTTGCAGTAGGCATTGTGGATGAAAAAGATTTGATTACAGGGAAGGACCTGAAAGCTGGGGATGTGCTTCTTGGAATTGCTTCCTCAGGTGTACACAGCAATGGTTTTTCTCTTGTTAGAAAAGTGTTCCCTATGGAGAAAGAGGCGCTGGATACATATTATAAAGAGCTGGGCACCACATTGGGCGAAGCACTTTTGGCACCGACAAAAATTTATGTAAAGGCACTGCGCAGCGTAAAAGAGGCCGGGGTTCGTATCAAAGCCTGCAGCCATATCACAGGCGGCGGATTTTATGAAAATGTTCCGCGTATGCTCTCCGATGGGATGCGTGCTGTAATTAAAAAAGACAGTTATCAGGTTCCGGCAATTTTCCGTATGCTGGCAGAGCAGGGGGATATTGCGGAAGAAATGATGTACAATACATACAATATGGGTATCGGAATGGTTGTTGCTGTGGATCCTGCAGATGTGGAAAAAGCGAAAGCAGCCATTGAAGCGGCAGGAGAGACAGTCTATGAGATCGGTATGATCGAAGCAGGGGAAAAAGGAGTTACTTTATGCTGAAACTCACAGTGATGGTATCCGGAGGCGGAACAAATCTGCAGGCGATCCTTGATAAGATCGCATCCGGTGATATCCGAAATGCGAAAGTGGTAAAGGTGATCAGCAACAGCAGGAAAGCTTATGCTCTGGAACGGGCGGCCAAAGCAGGGATCCCATCCCAGTGTATCACCAGAAAAGACTATCCCAATCCGGGACAGTTTGATCAGGCATTGCTGAAGGCCTTGCAAGAGTCAGAAGCCGACCTCGTGGTATTGGCAGGGTGTTTGGTAGTCATTCCCCAGATTGTGGTGGATGCATTTCCGAACCGCATCATCAACATTCATCCGGCATTGATCCCTTCTTTTTGTGGGACCGGCTATTATGGATTGGGTGTGCATGAGGCTGTGCTGTCCCGTGGCGTGAAAGTGACAGGGGCGACTGTGCATTTTGTTGACGGTGGTACAGATACAGGCCCGATCATCCTCCAAAAAGCTGTGGAGGTGCAGGAGGGGGATACACCGGAAGTACTTCAAAGAAGAGTGATGGAGCAGGCGGAATGGGTGATCCTTCCAAAGGCTATCGATTTGATCGCAAATGGGCGAGTGGAAGTACGTGACGGTCTTGCACATATTTTACCTGAAGCAAAATAAGAGTACGGAGGGAAAAGATGAAGGTTTTAATAGTAGGAAGCGGCGGAAGGGAACATGCCATTGCCTGGAAGGTTGCCCAGAGCCCGAGAGTTGATAAAATTTACTGTGCACCGGGGAATGCCGGAATTGAAGAGTATGCGGAGTGTGTGGACATCAAAGCTATGGAATTTGATGCGCTGGCTGCTTTTGCAAAGGAAAAAGGAATTGACCTGACCGTTGTGGGTATGGACGATCCTCTTGTGGGAGGCATTGTGGATGTGTTTGAAGCGCAAGGGCTCCGTGTGTTTGGGCCGCGCAAAAACGCTGCGATTTTGGAAGGATCCAAAGCATTTTCCAAGGATCTCATGAAAAAATACAATATCCCTACAGCAGCTTATGAAAATTTTACAGATCCGCAGGCTGCGTTGGAATACTTAAAAACTTCTAAATTCCCCATTGTTTTAAAGGCGGACGGCCTTGCATTAGGGAAAGGCGTGCTGATCTGCAATTCATACGAAGAGGCAGAAGCAGGAGTCAGGGAGATCATGACAGATAAAAAATTCGGGTCGGCAGGCAACTGTATGGTGATCGAAGAGTTCATGACAGGCCGTGAAGTATCTGTGCTTTCTTACGTAGACGGAAAGACGATCAAGCCTATGACATCAGCGCAGGACCATAAGCGCGCCGGAGACGGGGATACAGGACTGAATACAGGTGGAATGGGTACTTTTTCACCCAGCCCGTTCTACACAGAAGAAGTAGATGAATTCTGCCGGAAATACATTTACCAGCCAACGGTAGATGCCATGGCAGCAGAGGGAAGGGAATTTAAAGGGATCATTTTCTTTGGCCTGATGCTGACAGAGGATGGGCCGAAAGTACTGGAATACAATGCTAGATTTGGTGATCCGGAGGCGCAGGTGGTGCTTCCGAGAATGAAGACGGATATTGTGGATGTATTTGAGGCGTGCATTGACGGGACGCTGGACCAGATAGACCTGCAATTTGAAGACAATGCGGCAGTTTGTGTTGTACTTGCCTCAGACGGTTATCCTGTTAGCTATAAAAAAGGTTATCTCATCGAAGGGCTTGATGCCTTTAAAGAAAAAGACGGTTATTACGTTTTCCATGCAGGAACTGCTAAGGGGAAAGACGGAATCGTGACAAACGGAGGACGTGTATTGGGTGTTACAGCCACCGGTCCGAACTTGAAAGCTGCCCGCAAAAATGCGTATGAGGCAGTAGACTGGGTAAAATTTGAGAATAAGTATTATAGAAATGATATAGGTAAAGCAATTGATGAAGCGTAGGCATTTTGCCGAGGCAAAAAGGAGAGTAGAATGAGTATTAAAAAATGCAGATGGCAAACGGCACTGTTGGTTGTGATCACGCTGATATGGGGACTTTGTATACCTGCGTTGGCCGAGGGGTTATCAAACGATAATTCCTTGTCATCCTTAGGTATTTTGACAGAAGGGGCAGAAGTTTCACCGGAGTTTCAGTATGGAAGGACAGAGTACGATGTGACAGTACCGGCGGGCACTACACAGCTGGAACTGGAGCCGGTGCCATCCAACGGAAATGCTACGATCGCAAACATCAGTGGCACGGAAATTGTGGATGGAACTGCCACAGTGGAGATCGATGTAGCAGCAGAAAACGGAGAGCAGTATCCTTATTATCTTCATGTGACCACAAGAGATGATGGCACAGGGGCAGCAGCCGTGGCAGGGCAGGTTGAGAAGGAGACAGAACCCCAGACAGAAGCCGAGACAGAACCTGAGACGGAAGATCCCAGATACGTAAAGGTTGACAGGAATTCCCTTCAGGAAGCGGAAAACACCATTTCTGCATTAAAGACTGAGACAAGCAGTTACCGGGACAGAGTGGGCATACTGATGAAGATCTTATACGGTATGATCGCATTTTGTGTTGTCCTGCTTTTTATCGTGATCAATCTGCTCTTGAAGAAGAAGGACTTAAAGGCAGAGCTGAATGAGTACCGCAGTATGGGATATCCTCAGGAAACATCCGGAAGCTATTCGAAAGGACAGGAATTTGGCAGCCAGGAGTTTTACAGCAATGCGCCATCTGACCAGCAGGGCTATCCGGGGTATGGACAGGATGCTTACTCACAGCAGGATTATTCCCAGAATATGCAGGAAACACCTGCCATGCAGGAGTACCGTCAGGCACCGGTAAAGAAGGATGATCCGACAACAGTTCCTAAGCCTTCCAAGGCAAAGAAGAAACCTAAAAAAATGCCGGAATATGAGCAGGTACAGCAGGAATATACATACCAGCAGCCGGCGGCAGGAAGAAAAGAAGATAAAAATGTCGAGGTTACAATGATCGATTTATAAAAGCATCTGCAGGATGAAAGTATAACAGACCGGGACTTTGGGCTTCCAAATGATTGGAGGCAGGCAAAAGTCCCGGTTTTGACGTTCTTTGGTTTGTAAGAAAGAGACTTTTTCTACGGCTTGTAGGAATGAAGACTTTTCTGAGACTTGTTTTGGAAAAAGAGTTTTTGTTGACATCATAGGAAGGCTGTTATATGATAAGTAACACAAAGGAGGAACTTCATATGCTGATAGAAATCGATTTCCAAAGTGATGAAGCAATATATATGCAGCTGCGCAACCAGATCATAATGGCCATTGCCACATCTATGATCCACGAAGGGGATCCTCTTCCCTCTGTTCGCCAGCTTGCGGGGGATATAGGAATTAACATGCACACAGTAAACAAAGCATATTCGGTGCTGAGACAGGAAGGCTTTGTGACCATAGACAGGAGAAAGGGCGCTGTCATAGCCCTTGATACAGACAAGATGCAGGCAGTGGAAGAACTGCGGGAAGGCCTTCGGGTGATCCTTGCAAAAGCGGTCTGCAAAGATGTGTCCCGGGCGGAGGTACATGAGCTTGTGGACGAGATTTATCGGGAACTAGGAAAACAGGAGGACGATGGATGCAGATGAAATATACAGAGAATGCCCTGCAGGTTCAAAAACTTGCAGAGAGATCTGCTAATGCCTGCGGGCACAGCTACGTGGGATCAGAACATCTTTTGGTGGGGCTGGTACAGGAAAAAGGCGGCACTGCCGGGGCAGTTCTGCGGGAGCACCACGTAGAAGAAAAAAAGCTGAAAGAACTCATCGAGAAATTGATCGCACCTCAGGGCGGAGCAGCTTTGATGGAACGGAATGGGTGGACACCCCGTGCACAGGAAATTTTGGAAAGCAGTTTAGAACTGGCACAGCAGCTTGGGAGTGAGAAAGCCGGCACAGAGCATATTTTGTTTTCAATTCTGCAGGACGGCCAGTCTGTTGCCGCAAGGCTTTTGCATACTCTGGGGGTGAACCTGCAGAAGCTCTGCAGTGATCTTGCCGCTGCCATGGGAATGCCTGAGGAAAAGTATAAAGAGATGATGCGAAGTGCAAAGTCAGATGGAGCAGGAAGTGCAACTCCTGTCCTCGACCAGTACAGCAGGGACCTGACCTTGATGGCTTACGAAAAAAAGCTGGATGTGACAGTGGGAAGGGAGCAGGAGACAGAACGTATCATTCAGATCCTCAGCAGAAGGACCAAAAATAATCCTTGTCTGATCGGTGAACCGGGAGTGGGCAAGACTGCCATTGTAGAAGGGCTCGCACAGCGTGTGGTAAATGACCAGGTTCCGGAGCCTATGCGTGGCAAAAGGGTAGTGACTTTGGACATGGCCGGCATGGTGGCGGGATCAAAGTACCGCGGAGAGTTTGAGGAGAGGATAAAGAAGATCATCAACGAAGTAAAAGACTGCGGAAATGTACTTTTATTTGTAGATGAGCTCCATACCATTATTGGCGCAGGGGGCGCGGAAGGGGCCATTGATGCATCGAATATCTTAAAGCCATCCCTTGCCCGTGGGGAGATCCAGCTGATCGGAGCCACTACATTAGATGAATACCGTAAGTATATTGAAAAGGATCCGGCGCTTGAGCGAAGATTCCAGCCGGTTACGGTGGAAGAGCCATCGGAAGAGGAAGCTCTTAAGATCCTTCAGGGATTAAGGCCGCTGTATGAAAAACACCACGGCGTGCGTATTACAGATGAGGCCCTTGAGGCAGCGGTGAAGCTTTCCAAACGATATATTAACGACAGGTTTTTACCGGACAAAGCCATCGATCTGATTGATGAATCATCTGCCCGCGCCCAGCTTGGCTATTACCAAAAATCAAGCCAAAACGAGGAGCTTGCAGAAAAATATGAAGAAATATTAAAAGAACGGGAAAGGGCACTGAAAGAAGGACGGCTTGAGGATGCCAAAAAGTATAATCAAGAAAAAGAGGAGATTGGGCGGAAGATAGAGCGCCAGAAAAAACGTACAGAAGCTAAATATTCCGGAAAATCTTCAACTGTAACAGAAGAAGATGTGGCAAAGATCGTCTCCATGTGGACGAAGATCCCGGTACAAAAGCTTGCCGATCAGGAGAGTAAAAAGCTGTTAAAGTTGGACAGCCTTCTCCATGACCGCGTGATCGGACAGGACGAAGCGGTGCAGGCTGTGGCAAAGGCCATACGCAGAAGCCGGGCAGGATTGAAAAATCCGAACAGGCCTATTGGTTCCTTCCTGTTTTTAGGCCCTACCGGAGTGGGTAAGACGGAGCTTTCCAAAGCTTTGGCAGATGTGGTATTCGGAAGTGAGCGGTCCTTAATACGTGTGGATATGTCGGAATATATGGAAAAGCACAGTGTATCCAGATTAGTGGGATCACCGCCAGGATACGTGGGATATGAAGAGGGCGGACAACTCAGCGAGAAAGTGCGCCGTAATCCATACTCTGTTGTGTTATTTGATGAGATCGAGAAAGCGCATCCGGATGTTTTCAACATTCTTCTGCAGGTGCTGGATGAAGGGCATATTACGGACGGACAGGGAAAGAAAGTCGATTTTAAAAACACGATCTTGATCATGACATCCAATGCAGGGGCACAGTCTATTGTAGAACCGAAGCATTTGGGATTCGGGGTCGGAGCCGATGAAAAGAAGAATTATGAGGCCATGAAATCCAGCGTAATGGAAGAAGTGAAGCGGATTTTCAAACCGGAATTTTTGAACAGGATCGATGAGATGATCGTCTTCCATTCTTTGACGGAAGAAAATGTACGCAGCATAGCAGGCCTTTTGCTGAAAGAGCTTCAGGAACGCTGCAAAGAGCAGATGGAGGTCACATTAAAGATCAGCCCGGCAGTGAAGCTGCAGATCGCAAAAAGCGGGTTTGATCCAAAATACGGAGCACGTCCCCTTCGCCGAGCCGTGCAGAATCAAGTGGAAGATGCACTGGCAGAGGAGATCCTTGCAGGACGGGTAAAAGCCGGTGATACGGTACACGTTGCCTGCCGTAAGGGGAAGATACTCTTTTCATAAGTGTGGATGTCAATACTAGAATTTTGGCTTCTTTTATGTTAAGATAAATTGTTAAAATTAGCTGTAAAAGCAGTTTTGGTTTTGCAGTAAAATAAAGTACTTACAAGACAAAATCAGGAGGGCATGAAAATGTCAGGTATTAAAGAGCTTATACGCACAGAAGAAAATGGGACACTGAGTTTTGGCAATTATGAGTTGGATGAAAAAGCAAAGCGTTCTGATTACGAGTATGATGGCGATTTATACAAGGTAAAAACGTATGCAGACATTACAAAGTTGGAGAAAAACGGTATGTTTTTGTACGAGTCCGTTCCGGGTACTGCTGTATACAACTTCCATTCCACAGAAAACGGCGTTTCTTTTGAAGTGGAAGGAACGAAGGATGTACAGATCATTCTGGGTCTGGAAGAGGATGCGGAATACAAGATTTATCTGGAAGATACAAACATTGGTACCATGCAGACAAATATGGGCGGAAAGCTGGTTCTCAGTGTGGAACTGGGCGCCTGCGAAAACAGCGTACAGGTAAAGGTTGTGAAGCTGTAAATGGCAAAGACAAAAACGGTATTTTTTTGCCAGAATTGTGGATTTGAGTCTTCAAAATGGATGGGACAGTGTCCCGGTTGCCATGAATGGAATACTTTTGCAGAGGAGCCGGTTGTCAGCACAAAAAAATCTTCTCCAGCGGGTATCATGCGCCGTGAGGCACCTGTCCCCCAGACCCTTTCTCAGATACAGGTCGGTGAAAACGTCCGTTCTACTACGGGGATTAAGGAATTGGACCGTGTACTTGGAGGCGGTATTGTACAGGGGTCACTTGTTCTGGTGGGAGGAGATCCGGGGATCGGAAAATCAACACTCCTTCTTCAGGTGTGCAGGAATCTGGCACAAAATGGAAAGAAAGTGCTCTATATTTCCGGCGAGGAGTCCTTACAGCAGATCCGCATGAGGGCAGAGCGCATGGGAAAATTCTCAGATGGCTTGATGATCCTCTGTGAAACCAATCTGGAAGATATCCGGGAGACGATCGTCAAACTGACGCCGGATATCGTGATCATCGATTCCATCCAGACCATGTACAATGAAAATGTCTCTTCCGCACCGGGAAGTGTTTCCCAAGTGAGGGAGTCCACCGGCGTTCTGATGCAAGTGGCCAAAGGTCTGAATATTTCTATTTTTATTGTAGGACATGTGACAAAAGAAGGAGTGGTGGCAGGCCCCCGCGTGTTAGAGCATATGGTAGATACGGTGCTGTATTTTGAAGGCGACAGATACGCTTCTTACCGTGTCCTGCGCGGTGTAAAAAACCGTTTTGGTTCCACCAATGAGATTGGCGTCTTTGAGATGAGGGAGACGGGGTTGACCGAAGTGCCCAATCCCTCTGAGTATATGCTGGAAGGAAAGCCTGAAGGGGCATCCGGCTCCGTTGTGGCATGTACGATGGAGGGCACCAGACCGGTGCTTCTGGAAGTTCAGGCCCTTGTCTGTAAGAGCAGTCTGGCATTCCCGAGAAGGACGGCGGCAGGGACAGACCTGAACCGCGTCAATCTCCTCATTGCTGTATTGGAAAAGCGGGCAGGGCTGGGGCTTTCCTCCTGTGACGCATACGTAAATATTGCCGGTGGTATCCGAATGAATGAACCGGCCTTGGATCTTGGGATCATTCTGGCTATCGCTTCCAGCATGAAGGATCGTCCGATTGATGAAAAGACCATAGCCTTCGGTGAAGTGGGGCTGAGCGGGGAAGTGCGTTCTGTCAGCATGGCAGAACAGCGCGTTAGGGAAGCAAAAAAACTTGGTTTTGACACTGTGATCCTTCCGGAGGTATGTAAAAAGCAGGGATCCCGTGTAGAGGGCATAAAGCTTATAGGAGTAAAAAATGTCCGGGATGCCATTCGGGAGATATTATAATAATTATCGAAAAATTCATTGACAATTCATCGGCCTTGTGATATAAATATCTGGTGAGTTGTCACAGAGGGGTTTGGTCAAGTGGTATGACAGGAGTCTCCAAAACTCTTAGTGGGAGTTCGATTCTCTCAACCCCTGTTATCATAAAGTGCCGGAACCTTGATTATTCAGGGTTCCGGCATTTGTCGTATTACGAAAACTTGGAAATGCCCGGAAAACGTATCTTTTTAAACTATATTACTTGACAGGTTTGTCGAAATTAAATAAAATATGTGTATTGCCTTGTGCTGATACTTTAATACAGCACAACATTATTATAGAAAAATGGCAAAAGATATATTGTAGCAATTGGAAAGAAAAGCTTATCAGAATCCAAAACGCTTGTTTTATAATTGAAACATAAGTAACAAATAGGCTGATGGTTTGGGGGCTATTGGCTTTTTTGTAAAAACGAAAAGGAGATTGTATTATGGTAAAGTATATCTGTAAACGCTTAGGCCTTGCAATCGTGACGGTTTTTGTGGTTGCAACGCTGACATTTTTCCTGATGAACTTGGTTCCCGGCGGACCGTTTATGTCAGAAAAAGCAGTGAGCCCCAAGGCTCAGGCAGCTTTGGAAGCAAAATATGGGTTGGATAAACCACTGTTTGAGCAGTATCTTACTTATATGAAAGATGCTCTTCACGGTGATTTTGGCGATAGCCTGAAACAGCGTGGCCGTACCGTTACTTCCATCATCACATCCAAGTTCCCAGTTTCGGCGAAATTGGGAGGGATCTCTGTTCTTGTAGCGATTTTATTGGGTATTCCGTTGGGGTGTATCTCAGCGCTAAACCGAGGAAAATTGGGAGATAATGTTATTATTGTTATAGCGACCTGTGGAATTGCGGTGCCCAGTTTTGTAGTCTGTACACTTTTGATGTATTTCTTTGGAGTGAAGCTGAAATGGCTGCCTACTCTGGGGCTGAGTACGTGGAAGAATTATATTATGCCCGTGGCAGCACTTGCATTTTATCCCACTGCTTATATTACCCGTCTGATGCGCTCTTCCATGCTTGATGTTCTGGGACAGGATTATATGCGTACAGCAAAGGCGAAGGGATTAAACCAGTTTATCAGCCTTTTTAAGCATGCATTAAGAAATGCCATCCTTCCGGTGGTTACGTATTTAGGACCGTTGCTTGCTTATACAGTTACAGGAAGTTTTATTGTTGAAAAGATCTTTACCATCCCGGGTCTGGGCGGAGAATTTATCGGCTCCATTACAAACCGCGATTATACAGTAATTATGGGAACCACCATTTTCCTGGCAACCCTGATGGTATTCATGAACGTCATAGTCGATATCGTATATAAGATCGTCGACCCGAGAATTAAACTGAAATAGAGGAGGAAGAATACAGATGAAAGGCAATCCATTAAGTATGCAGTTAGATTTGAATCCGGATGACTTCCTTCCTGCTTCGAAAGAAGAAAAAGAAAGCCTCGTGGTTATGCGTGACAGCGTAAGCTTCTGGAAAGACGGAATGCGCCGTCTGCGCAAGAACAAAGTGGCTATGGTCAGTCTGGTTGTTATTGTTATTATTATGATTTTCTCATTTATCGTACCAAGCTTTTATCCATATACGTATGAGCAGCAGATCCGTGGTTCTGAGAATTTAGCTCCCATGACGTATTCAGAGGAAGAGCAGGCACGGATGGATGCAGGAGAAAAAGTGTTCCCCCATGTATTGGGAACGGATAAATTAGGACGAGACTATGCGATCCGTGTTATGATGGGAAGCCGTATTTCCCTTATGGTCGGTTTGATTGCAGCTGTGATCATCCTTGTGATTGGTTCCCTGTTCGGATCCATCGCAGCATTTTTCGGCGGATGGGTGGATTTGATCATGATGCGTATCGTTGATATCATATATACCATACCTGATGTGCTTCTGATCGTACTGCTGTCCTTTGCACTGAAAGAGCCTTTGGCAAAACTGGCAGCGACACCTGGTTTTGGATGGATCCAGAAAGCAGGAGCGAACCTGATCAGTATCTTCATCGTATTTGCACTGCTCTACTGGGTGGGTATGGCCCGTATGGTGCGAAGCCAGATCCTGATGCTGAAGGAAAGTGAATACGTGACAGCGGCAAGGGCATTAGGTGCCTCCAGTGCACGGATTATCAAGAAGCATCTTTTGACAAACTGTATCGGTACATTGATCGTAACGACTACACTGCAGATTCCATCTTCTATTTTCACAGAGAGTTTCCTGAGCTTTTTAGGCCTTGGAGTAGCAGTGCCGATGCCTTCTTTGGGAAGTCTGGCCAGTGAGGCGATCAACGGACTGAACACTTACCCGTATCTGCTGTTTATTCCGGCTCTTCTGATCAGCTTGATCATTTTGAGCTTCAACCTCTTTGGCGATGGCCTGCGTGATGCCTTCGACCCGAAGATGAAGAACTAACAATAAGAAAGGGAGCGTATAAAATGAGTGAATATCTTGTAAATATTGAACATGAGCGTCTTTCTTTCTTTACTCCGGCAGGAGAGGTAAAGGCCCTCAATGATGTAAGTATCCATGTAAAAGAAGGAGAGGTTCTTGGAATCGTAGGAGAAAGTGGTTCCGGTAAATCCGTTACGGCTTACAGCTTGATGGGGTTGACTGCATATCCCGGAAAATTACTTGGCGGTACCCTTGATTTTAATGGACACCGTATCAATGATATGACGGAAAAAGAAATGCAGAAGATGCGTGGAAATGAAGTGTCTATCATTTTCCAGGACCCCATGACCAGTTTGAATCCTGTTTACACCATTGGTAATCAGATCCGTGAAGTGATCAAGCTTCATACAGACAAATCAAAAGAAGAAATTCAGGCAAGGGCAGTAGAACTGCTGGAGCTGGTAGGTATCAATGAGCCTCAGAAGCGTCTGAAACAGTATCCACATGAGTTGTCCGGAGGTATGAGACAGCGTGTTATGATCGCCATTGCACTTGCATGTGAGCCAAAGCTTCTGATTGCAGATGAACCGACTACAGCCCTCGACGTTACGATTCAGGCACAGATTCTGGAACTGATGATGGAACTGAAGGACAAGCTGGGAATGGCAATCCTGATGATTACCCATGATCTGGGTGTTGTTGCAAGTATGTGTGACCGTATTGCTGTTATGTATGCAGGAAATATCGTGGAGTATGGTACTACGGACGATATTTTTTATAATCCAAAACATGAATATACAAAAGGACTGATCCGCAGCATTCCGCGAATGGACAGCAAGACTCATGAGAGGCTTGTTCCTATTGAAGGTACACCAGTAGATATGCTGAATCCTCCGAAAGGATGTCCTTTTGCATCCCGCTGCGACAATTGTATGCAGATCTGCCTGAGAGAAAAGGCACCGCTGTCCTACTTCGGTGATATCCACTATTCGTCCTGCTGGATGAACCAGAAAGATGAATTTGAAGGAGGAAGTGAGAAATGAGCGAAAAGTTACTCAAAGTAGAACATCTCCATCAGTATTTCCCGGCGGGTGGATTTGGTAAAAATAAAAAATATGTACAAGCTGTAGACGATGTCTCATTCTTTATCAATAAAGGAGAGACATTGGGATTAGTAGGAGAGTCCGGATGTGGAAAAACTACTACCGGCCGTTCGTTGTTAAGGCTGTATGAGCCCACAAAAGGCCGTATCATATATGATGAAAAAGTGCTTTTTGACAGCGGCGATGTGCCGATGATGAATGATGACGGCAGCACTGTAATGGAAAACGGAAAACCGAAATACGGAAAGAAAACAGCAGTGGATATGAAACCGTACCGCCGTGAGATGCAGATCGTATTTCAGGATCCTTATGCCAGTCTTGATCCGCGTATGACCGTTGGTGATATTGTAGGAGAGGCAATCGATATCCATCATCTGGCTGCGAGCAAGGAAGAGCGTTATAATAAGATCCAGTCACTGCTCCAGTGTGTAGGACTGAATTCCGAGCACGCAAACCGTTATCCACATGAGTTTTCCGGTGGTCAGCGCCAGCGTGTAGGTATTGCCCGTGCGCTTGCCGTGGATCCGAAGTTTATTGTCTGTGATGAACCGATCTCTGCCCTTGATGTATCCATTCAGGCACAGGTTGTGAACATGTTTGAAGACCTGCAGGCTGAAATGGGGCTGACTTATCTGTTCATCGCTCATGATTTGTCTGTAGTAAAACACATTTCCAACAGGATCGGCGTTATGTATCTTGGAAAACTGGTTGAACTGGCAGACAGCTATGAATTGATCTTCCATAGCCTGCATCCTTATACGAAGAGCCTGATCTCTGCCATTCCTATTGCAGATCCGAAGGTGGCAAGATCCAGCAAACGTATTGTACTGGAAGGGGATGTGCCCAGTCCGCTGAACCCGCCTTCCGGATGCCGTTTCCGTACAAGGTGCCCCTATGCGACAGAGCAGTGTGCACAGGAAGTTCCGCAGTGGCGTGAAGTCAGCAAAGGACATTATGCGGCGTGCCATAATCTGGAGAAGGTAAACTAATAGAGTCGTTCGTTCCATGGATTGGGAATTACCGGCGAAATTTGATAAGAAGATAAATAAGTAAATAAGCTAATAGGTTCATACAGGCGAAGTGTGAACGGAATATCTCTGGACAAAGAAAAGGTGCAGTGATATACTGAAATGTATGTAACAGCAGAGTGCTGTTATCATAAAGAAAATTTCAAGGAGGACAATATGAAAAAGAGAGTAATTAGCATGCTTCTTGCAGCTGTTATGACTGTTTCCATGGTAAGTGGTACTGTTATGACTGCAGCAGCTGAAGAAGCAGAAGGCAAGCAGCTGTCTGTACAGGTTGGTCCGGACCCGGAAACTATTGACCCGGCCCTGAACAGTGCAGTAGACGGCGGTAACATGATCCTTCATCTGTTTGAAGGTCTTCTGACTGTAGATCAGGATGGACAGCTTGCACCTGGACAGGCAGAAACATGGGAGACATCTGAAGATGGTCTTACATGGACTTTCCATCTGCGTGAAGGACTGAAATGGTCTGATGGGACTGATCTGACAGCAAATGATTTCGTATACAGCTGGAAACGTGTATGCGATCCGGAACTTGCAGCTCCGTATGCAGAGACAGTTCTTGGCATGGTAGAAGGATATGATGCAGCAATCGAGGGTGATCTGGATGCACTTGGTGTAACAGCAGTAGATGACCTGACTTTTGAAGTAAAACTGGCTAAGCCGTGTACTTATTTTGGTGAGCTGGCAGCATTTGCTACTCTGAGCCCGGTTCAGCAGGCAACTGTTGAAGCAAATGGTGATGCATGGGCAGTAGAAGCTTCTACATTTATTTCTAATGGACCGTTCTACATCACAGAATGGGTACCGGGATCACACATTATTACATCAAAGAACCCGAATTACTGGAATGCAGATGCAATCAAGCTTGGCAGCATTAAGTGGAACCTGATCGAGGATTCCAACGCTGCTTACAGTGCATATCTGAACGGCGACGTTCTTATGATCAAGGACGTTCCGACAGAGGAGATCCCGAGTCTGGAAGGAAACGAAGAGTTCCATGTTGAGCCGATCGTCGGAACATATTATATCTCTTACAATACACAGGTTGAGCCGCTGAACGATGCAAACGTTCGTAAAGCCCTGAATCTGGCAATTGACAGAGAGTATGTAGCAGGCACTCTGATGCAGGGTACTTACACAGCAGCTCCAAACTTCATGGGACCTGGCTGGAAAGATACAGATGGATCTGACTTCTATGAGAATGCAAACAACGGCGAACCGTACATGCCTGTAACAGCAGATATCGAGGGTGCTCTTGCAGCTCTGGAAGAAGCAGGATATCCGAATGGAGAAGGACTTCCGGTACTTCACTACATCACAAATGATGCAGGTTACCATAAAGTAGTTGCAGAGTATCTGCAGCAGGCATGGAAAGAAATCGGTGTTACTCTGGAAGTAGAAATCGTTGAATGGTCAAGCTTTACACCAATGCGTCGTCAGGGCGATTTTGAGATCGCACGTAACGGCTGGGTAGGAGACTACAGCGATCCGTCTAACCAGCTTGAGCTTCTGTACTCCACAAACGGAAACAATGATGGTAAGTACTCAAGTGAAGCATTTGATGCAGCAATCGATTTATCCAGAGAAACTGTAGATCCAGAAGAGCGTTCCGCAGCACTTCATGAAGCAGAAGATATCATGATGGCAGATTCTGCATGCTGCCCGCTGGCATACTACAATGACTTCTGGCTGCAGAGCAGCAAGATCACAGGAAGCTGGCATTCCGCAACAGGTTATTGGTACTTCATGTATGCTGATATCGAAGAGTAATTGCTCTTTCGTATAATCGACATATGTAGAGAAATAAACAGGATCATAGAGATTTGAGAAGGCGGTACGATGAAAATCGTACCGCCTTTTTTGGCTGGTATTTTATCTATAAGTTTGATACAATAGGTAGGGATTTAGTTGAAAACGGAAAGGAAGTAGAAAAATGAAGAATAATATTCCGGAACGCCTGGATGCTCTTCGGGCGCTGATGAATGAAAAGGGAATGGATGCCTACTTGATTCCCAACGATGATTTCCATGGATCGGAATACGTGGGCGACTATTTTAAGTGTAGGAAATACATGACAGGGTTTACAGGGTCTGCCGGTACTGCCGTAGTGATGCAGGATATGGCCGGCCTGTGGACAGATGGCCGCTATTTTATTCAAGCGGAGCAGCAGCTGGAAGGAAGCAGCGTCACACTGTTTAAGATGGGTGAGCCGAATGTGCCTACTGTACACGAATTTTTGGAAACCCATTTGGGAGAAGGTCAATGTTTAGGGTTTGACGGCAGGACTGTCAGTGCGCGGGAATATGAAGAATTGTCACAGAAGCTAGGCAAAAAAGGCGCAGTGATTTCTTGTGAAGAGGATCTCGTAGGTGAAATATGGACAGACCGTCCCAGCCTCTCCTGCGAGCCGGTGATGGAGCTGGATGTCTGCTGGACCGGTGAGTCACGTGCAGAGCGATGTGGGAAGATCAGGACAGCGATGAAAGAAAAAGGGGCAGATCTGTTTATGCTCACTTCATTGGATGATATTGCCTGGCTTTTAAATATCCGCGGTGGTGATGTACCGTGTAATCCAGTGGTCTTGTCTTATCTTGTCATGTCTGAAGATGAGATACTATTCTTTGTAAATGAGAAAGCTTTTCCGGAGGCTGTGAAAAAAGCGTTGGAAGCAGATGGCGTAAAACTTCGTCCGTACAATGATATTTATGGATGGTGCAAGGAAGAAGTGAAGGCAGGACAGAAGGTATTGCTGTGCAAAGCAAAAGTAAATAGCCGTCTGGTCCACAGTATTCCGGATTCAGTCGTTATCCTCGACGAAGAGAACCTGACACTTCTTCCAAAGGCGATCAAAACCTCTACGGAAGTGGAAAATGAAAGGATAGCCCATATCAAAGACGGTGTGGCAGTGACGAAATTTATTTATTGGCTGAAAAAGAATGTGGGAAAGAGAAAGATCACGGAGATCAGTGCCGCAGAGTATCTGAATGGCCTGCGCGCACAGCAGGAAAACTTCATGGGCAACAGTTTTGATCCGATCATCTCCTACGGCCCCCATGCGGCAATGAACCACTATTCGGCTACACCGGAGACAGACGTACCTATTGAGGCAGAGGGATTCCTGCTGGCTGACACAGGCGGACAGTATCTGGAAGGAACCACGGATGTGACTAGAACAATAGTGATGGGTCCAACTACAGAGGAACAGAAGGTATTCTTTACTGCAGTTTTGCGTGGTACGCTGAACCTTGCGGCTGCAAAATTCCGTTATGGCTGCCGGGGATGGAACCTTGATTACCTTGCCCGGGGCCCTCTTTGGGAAATGGGAGCAGATTTCAACCATGGTACAGGCCACGGCGTTGGATATTTCCTGAATGTCCATGAGAGTCCGAATGGCATCCGCTGGAGAGTTGTGCCGGAGCGCAATGACAGTGCTGTCTTTGAAGAAGGCATGATTACTTCTGATGAACCGGGATATTATGTAGAAGGTCAGTATGGTATCCGCCATGAAAACCTGATTGTCTGCAAGAAAGCAGAAAAGAATTCCTTTGGGCAGTTCATGTGCTTTGAGCACTTGACGATGGTTCCTTTTGATCTGGACGGGATCATACCGGAACAGATGACAAAGAGAGAACGTACGCTTTTGAATGATTATCATAAAGAAGTGTATGCAAAAATCTCTCCCTATCTGGAACCGGAAGAAAAAGATTGGTTAAAAGAAGCGACAAGAGAAATCTAACCGAAGCAAATAACCCCCTGCTTTAAATGCCCAGAGTATTCAGTGGTGGGTGGCGACTTGCTTAGAAGACGAATGTTAAAAAGAGGCTGTTGCAGATAGAAAGAGAAATTTCATATCTTGCAGCAGCCTTTTTACGCTTTGCTTTGTAATGTATTGTAATGATTTGAATACTTTTGATGAAATTCAATTTATTTTTGAGAGTTTTTATTGTAGATGATCATAAGCCCTTTTAAGAGCAGGAGATCATCAATAATGATCTCACGCCTGCAGTATGGGATGATGGTTTTTGCCAGTCCTCCGGTAGAGATTACCGTACATTTTTCACCCAGTTCTTCCTCGATGCGGGCAACGGCACCTTCAATGCTGGCCGCTGTGCTGTAGATGATTCCGCTGCGCATACAATCAACGGTATTGGAGCCGATGACACGCTTGGGCGGGTCAAGGCTGATCTTCGGAAGCTGGGAGGTACGCATGGTCAGGGAGTCAAGGGAAACCCGAAGACCCGGGATGATCATTCCGCCAAGAAAATTTTTATTTCGGTCGATGGCGGAAATGGTGGTTGCCGTTCCCATATCCACAATGATCAGGGGGCAGGGATATTCATGGATGGCGGCAACTGCATCTGCCACCCGGTCACTACCCAGCTGGGCGGGATTGTCCAGCATGATCTTAAGTCCTGTCTTGATACCTGGGCCAACTACCATGACTTGTTTTCCGGTCAGACGGATCATAGCATCCTGAACGGTATGCGTTACAGAAGGTACAACGGAAGAGATGATTCCTCCTTCAAATGCCTGATGGCTCAGATGATTCAGCTCCAGAATGTTTTTAATCAGAATCGTGTATTCTAGAGATGTAGAATTTTGGTTGGTGGAAAGCCGCTCTATAAAAAGGATTTTATCATTTTCAAAGCAGCCAAGTACAATGTTTGAATTTCCAATATCAACAGCCAGAATCATAATTTTCCTCCTGTGAAAACTTATAGCGATGAACCGTCAATACTGTAACCCTTTCACGGATCGTATCAGGAACGTTCTCAGTAGATTTATCGTTACAGTATTTTTATGCAGCGGCACGTTTCGGAGCCGGAACAAAATGTGCTTTGTAAAGCGCGATCCCCACTGCGCCGGTAATGATCGTAGCGGAAACCATTTCACAAACAGCATTAATTCCCACGAAACCGCAGACAAATGCGATTACATTTTTTCCACCCATCAGTTCCTGCATATAAGAAGTATTTCCAAAAAGCAGGACAAGGGCACTCATAAAGAATAATGTGTTCAGAAATGCAGAACAGAAACCTGTCACAAGGCAGGAAACGTAAGTATTTGTAAATCTTCTCATTCCTCTGAAAATGTATCCCAGCAGGAGACCGTCAAGAAAGCGGGGTACAAAACGCTGGATAAATGCAAGAATCGGATTGATATCGAACAGGATAGCGCCCATTGCACTTGTTCCGCCCACACCAATACACTGCAGGAAACTTGTCATACCGAAAACAGCCCCTGTAATGGCACCGCCCACAGGTCCCATGGTAATAGCGGCAATGGCTACGGGAATCATGTTAAAAGTAATAGCGAGGGGGCCGATATTCAGATATCCCAGCGGCGTGTAGGCCATCAGAAGAAGAATGGCGGTCATAAGACCGAGAAGAACGAGTTGCGAAGTGTTGAATTTTGTTGTTTTCATTTCATAATCCTCCTTGTTATTATTCCCATTTGAAAAGCAAGGATTCGGATAAAACAGGATCGTTGCCATAGGTTTTCGATGAAACCGGACGATCACTGTGATAAGTACTGTTCGTCTGGCCGCCGGGCAAATGGTTTCCGTCCATAAAGGTACGATACCAGGCCGGATGTCGGCTTGATGCATGCAGCACATATCCGAATCAGATTTCCTTTGGGATACAATACAATTACAACGGCAGTATACCATGGGAAGCTGGTTTGGACAACCAAAAAATCTTGTTGTTTAGAAAGAAAAACATTCGAAATTATAAAGGAAAATACTCTGGAATACAAAGAAAAACATTGAAAATGAATTTATTGCAAAGCTATTTACAAAAGCTTATAATGTTTTATAGTCCGTAGTGAAAAATAAAGTATATAAAAAAGAAATGGGAAGATACAAAAGGAGAACCTTATGCTAAAAGGGAAGACAGTAGTATTAGGCGTGAGCGGAAGTATTGCAGCGTACAAGGCGGCAAATCTGGCAAGCCTTTTAAAAAAGCAGCATGCGGATGTACACGTGATCATGACAGAAAATGCGTTGCAGTTTATAACTCCGGTGACTTTTGAGACATTGACCGGAAATAAGTGCCTGACAGATACATTTGACCGGAACTTCCAGTTCCATGTAGAGCATGTGGAACTGGCAAAGCGTGCAGACCTGTTGGTGGTTGCCCCTGCCAGCGCAAATGTAATGGCTAGGCTGGCCCATGGCATGGCAGATGATATGCTGACCACTACAGCTCTGGCCTGCCGATGCCCGAAACTGATCGCTCCGGCTATGAACACAAGGATGTATGAAAACCCGGTGACACAGGACAACATGGAGCTTTTGAAAAAGTATGGCTGGCAGGTCATAGAGCCAGAGGTGGGGCATCTGGCCTGTGGGGATACCGGAAAAGGAAAATTCCCGGAGGAACGACTGATCGTGGAGCATATTTTAAATGAAATTGCACACAAAAAGGATATGGAAGGGATGCATGTATTGGTGACAGCCGGTCCCACGATGGAGGCGATTGACCCGGTCCGTTTTATTTCCAACCATTCCACCGGGAAGATGGGATATGCCATTGCCCGCATCTGCCGCCAGCGAGGTGCAGAAGTGACACTTGTGACAGGACGGACCAATCTTCCTAGGCCGGCGGGGATAGATATTGTAGATATAAAGTCTGCACAGGATATGTTTGAGGCGGTGACATCCAGATCAAAAGAACAGGATCTGATCATAAAGGCAGCAGCGGTGGCAGATTACAGGCCGGCGGTAGTCGCTGAAGAGAAAGTAAAAAAGGCAGACGGTGATATGAGTATAGCTCTGGAGAGGACACAGGATATCCTTGCTTATCTTGGGGAGCATAAGCAGCCGGGACAAGTCCTCTGCGGTTTCGCCATGGAGACGGAAAATATGGTGGAGCATGCGCTTGGGAAGCTGAAAAAGAAAAACCTTGACTTGATCGTGGCCAACAACGTAAAAGTAGAAGGTGCAGGATTTGGGACAGATACGAATGTTGTGACGCTGATCACGGATGAAGAGATCCGCGAACTGGCGCTGATGAAAAAAGAAGAGGTGGCGCAGCAGCTGGTGGATGAGCTCTTAAAGCTGCGTGCAAGAAAGAGGTGCACGGAATGAAATGTTATGAGACAGTTTGGGAAATCTTTAATAAATGCGCAAACAACCAGATGAGGGACGTCTTTATTGAAGAACTGGAGATAGAAGACATTGATGCATTTTTGCAGGAAAAGTTTAAAGGGAAAGAGGTCACCTTTGACAAGACCGTCCAGCCGGATGGAACCATCGTATATGATATCATTGCTTCCGGGATCAAGGAACGATATTCATTTACAGAAATATAACATTCGGCGATCATGAGAGTGAGAAGCACGAAAAAACGCCGTAGGTTTATTTATCGTGCAACGCATAACACGCTCAGCAGATAAAAGGGAGAACAATGGTATGAATGCAATATGGAATTCGTTGAAGGAACAGGGCGTAGACTCTGGCCTTCTTGGTGCGATCAGGGAATTTAAAGAAAGCCATCCGGTGGAAGAAAAACTGAAAAAAAGGATCCAGACACCTATGCTGCCCTATTATGGGAAAGAAACCTTTGAGATGGCAGCTGCGGCCTTGCTTCAGGGTGAGAACATCCTGCTGACCGGCACAAAGGCCACAGGAAAAAATATCTTAGCAGAAAATCTGGCTTACGTTTTCGGCCGGCCTTCCTGGAATATTTCTTTCCATGTAAATATGGACAGCAGTGCGCTGATCGGCACGGACACCTTCCGCAACAACGAGGTGCAGCTTCGGACAGGGCCGGTGTATGACTGCGCAGTCGGGGGCGGTTTCGGCATATTTGATGAGGTCAATATGGCAAAAAATGATGCGGTCTCCGTGCTGCATGCCACCTTGGATTACAGAAGGATTCTGGATGTGCCGGGATATGAAAAAATTGAATTAAATGATGCAACGAGATTTATCGGCACGATGAATTACGGATATGCAGGAACAAGGGAATTAAATGAAGCTCTTGTATCACGTTTCCTTGTCATCGAAATGCCTTCTCCTACAGAAGAGACATTGACACGGATATTGACAGACTTATTCCCAGACTTTAAACCGGAAGGTCTGAAACAGATCTGTGGCGTTTTCCTCGACCTACAGAAAAAGGCGGACAATAATGAGATCTCTACGAAACCTCTTGACCTGCGGGGCATGATCGGCGGATTGAAGACAGTCCGTGCCGGGCTTGCACCTCGTCTGGCCATACGGATGGGGATTGTAAATAAGAGTTTTGACTTATTTGAGAGGGAACTGGTGGAAGATATTGTAATGACAAGGATCCCTGAAAGCTGGACACCCGCAGATGTTTTTGATCTGTAATGGCAGTGAAACAGGACGCCTGCGGATGTTTTTGATCTGTAATGGCATTGAAACACGACTTTGAAGCATAGGGGAACAGAGATGGAATTTCTTTACGACGAAGGGGAACTTTGGCTGGAAGCTGAAAACAGGATGAAAAACCTGATGTGGACGGTTAGTGGGGATTATAAACTTGATACGAAGCTTGACATGGAATCCTATTCCCGTTCCAAATATATTTCCATGTATGATGCTGTGAAGCAAGGCGGTTTTGCACGGTTTTTCCACCGAGAAGATCTGGCTGTATATATGGTGAAAAAGGTGTATTATGGTGCCGAGGAGCGGCCTCTGACGGAGCTGGCGCAGCTATGCGTCGATACGGCAGTATTTAAGAAAATTTCAAAAGAACGCCCGGGAGTCCCTGAGCTTCGCAGCAAAGCTTTTTCTGACCTGCTGGATCTGTCTTTCCACAAAATGACCGGATCTATAACGGGACGGATCAAAATAGCTTTATTAAGGGGATATCTGACCGGTGACTGGCAGTGTGAAAATAACATCAAAACAGCAGTTGAGAAGATCGTCTCTCTGGAAGACACAGAAGATACCATGGATATCGTCCGTGTTACAGATGAATTGTATAATTCCCTGATTGATAAAAGCTTTGAGCGAAAGCACGGGGGACTGGACCATGTACT
>JALFIB010000244.1 GCA_022776305.1 Lachnospiraceae bacterium | reverse complement strand
TAATTATTTGGGTACAATTACAGCTGATTTTGCCATTTTTTTCACTGTTTCTACAGAAGTGCCTGCAATTTCTGCGATTTCGTCGTAGTCGTATTTACCTTTCTCCAGCATACGTAATATCATATCCTGAGTAACATTTTTTGTGACGCTTTGGGTTACGTTTTTGGTAGTTTCTCTTACAGCTGTTTCTATCTCTTCATCCAAATCAGGTTTTAATATTCGCAGTAATTCTCCATACATACTTTCATCCTCCTTCATGTTTTCAAACTGTTTGTGATTTGCCTGTGTTACCACACTCACTACCGCATCTGCATAGATTTTTTCGTTTTTCTTCTGTAATTGCTGTACAGCCATAAGAAATTTCTGAAGCTGGTCTTTTTCCACATGTTTTAGAAAAAGAACTCCGGTTCTTTTCTTTCCATAAAATTCTCTTCCAGCATTTGTTTATGGGATAAAAAGGCCGGGTAGGTCAGCTTAATTGCCTGTGTACTGCAAGATAGGATACAGGCCTGACATTTGATACAGATTCCGGCGATGACGGGCAGTTCTTTTGTGGAATCCATATGTATACTTCCCATCGGGCATACTTTGCTGCAGATTCCGCATTTCACACATTTTTCTTCGTCGATTTCAGGAACAGCTTTTAAGAATACAGCCGGTTTTCCGTCAGATCCCTTTGGAGTATAGTATTTTTCCGGTGGATTGGTGCCTGGGATAGAGAGAGCAGGCAGGGCTTCTTTGGATGAAATTTGGCTTATTTTTTTTGCAATCTTTTCTGCAAATTTTTTGATTTGTGTATAATCTCTTTCATCTGGTCTTCCTGCTCCGATTTTATCTGAAAAACAATGTCTTGATACAATGGCGGCAGCTCCCGGAATATAACATCCGTTGGCTTTCAGTTCGTTGTGCAGTTCCACCAGTGCATCGTCGTAATTCCGGTTGCCGTATACCACAACCGGAATGGCGATACAGCCATTTCCTTTAATTTGTGATTGAATAAAAGGTAATATTTTGTTGGGGATTCTGCCTGCGTAGACTGGCATTCCAAAAATAATCAGGTCGTTTTCGGAAAAGGAAAGTGTCTGTTTTCTGGCTTCCGGCAGAGTAAAGTCATATTCTTCTTTCGGCAGATTCAGAATATCAGATAGACAATCTGCGATATGATTTGTTATTAATTTTGTTGTTCCGGCAGGACTGAAATAAACGGATTGAATCATTGTTGAATTTGTCTCCTTTCTGAGTATTATCTTGTAACGTTCACAGGGATATGGTGCTCAAAGCGATTTTCGATAAGTTGATTGATATCATGGATGATACCGCAGATAAATTCCGGGTCCGTTTCCATTCCGGTTCGGATCCATCGGATCAGTACTTCCACGGTCCCTCCGTATTGATAGGAAAAAATGTATTCGGATTTTTCAATGTATTCTGGTGAGAGGGCGGCTGACTGATGATTCAGGAGACGTTGCCAGCTATATTCCACCAAACGGGATACCAGATAAGAAGCTCTTGGTCCTTTTTGTAACAGGATGCTGATCATATCTTTATTTTCCCGCAGCACATCCATCAGCTGACGATACATGGAATACATATCTTTGAACAGACAGGTATCCAGTATTTGCTTTAATTCTTCATACACTTCATCTTCCATATGCTGAAACAGATCCGGTACATCAGAATAATATTTGTAGAAGGTTCCCCGGTTGACATCGGCAAGGAAACAGAGTTCTGTCACGGAAATGTCTTCCAGATTTTTTTCTTCCAGAAGTTTAAATAATGCCTGAGATATTAAGTGTTTTGTGTATCGCACACGGCGATCTCCCCGTTTTTTTTCCATGCTACACCTCCTGAAAAATGTTTTTGAACAAAATCCTGAAAAATGTTCATTATCATTCAAATGAATGGAATTCAGCATATTGTTATCCCTCTTGATTCTTATTATAATAAAAAAATAAGTTAGAATCAACAATTGTATATTATAATTCAATTGTATACCATTGGGTGGATGACGTCAGCACTAATGAGGTGCATGGAGAGCTGTAATCCACTATTGGATTTGAAATAATACTTCGGGAGGTGTAGTTGTGAGGAAGTGTGCAAATGCAGTGATTGCACACAAGACGGTTATTGTGGTGATATCACTGCTGCTTATGGTGATTGGAGGTATTTTCTTCTTTGCGGTACCGGTCAATTATAATCTGACCGATTATCTGCCGGAAAAGGCGAATTCCACAATTGCCCTCAGTAAGATGGAGGAAGAGTTTGATC
>JALFIB010000234.1 GCA_022776305.1 Lachnospiraceae bacterium | reverse complement strand
GAACAGACCGATTTTACCACCTTTCTGGTAAGGACACAGAAGGTCAACGACCTTGATTCCCGTCTCCAGCATCTCCGTAGAGGTTGACTGCTCCTCAAAGCTTGGCGCCTTACGGTGAATCGGCATCCTCTTTGTCTGTGGTGCCGGTTTGTTGTCAATTGCTTCCCCAAGGACATTGAAAAGCCGTCCAAGAGTCGCTTCTCCGACCGGCACACTGATTGGCGCTCCGGTTGCAATCGCTTCCATCCCACGAACCAGGCCATCGGTGGAACCCATCGCAATACATTTTACAACATCATCTCCCAGATGCTGCGCAACTTCCACGACAAGCTTCTGGCCATCCTTCAGTGGAATCTCAATCGCCTCGTTAATCTCCGGAAGTCCCTCCGCAGAAAACTTGATATCCAGAACGGCACCGATAATCTGCGTGATTTTTCCAACGCTTTTTTCTGCCATTTTTTTCCTCCAATTTTCTATATAAGTCGATTCCGGGATAACAGGCACGCCACTACGATGCAGCGCCCTGCCTGTTTCCCGGACTGCCAACCAGCTAATCAATCGCAGATGCACCTGCCACGATTTCCGTAAGCTCCTGTGTAATCGAGCTCTGCCTTGCACGGTTATACATCAGGGACAGGCTGGAAATCATCTCTTCCGCATTATTGGTTGCATTATCCATCGCCTGCATTCTGGCACCGTTCTCGGCAGCAACCGCCTCAATCAGTGCGCCAAATACAAGGCTGTTGATATATTTTAGAATAATCACCGGAAGTGCCTCTTCCTCCTCCGGTTCAAAATTCATAACTGCATGGCTGCCGGAATCTTCTTCCTCCTGTGGTACGGCATCCTTATCCACTGGAAGAAGGCGAAGAAGTGTCGGAATATGTGTTACTGTATTTTTAAATACGGTATACGCAAGATATATTTCTCCAACCTCTTCCCTGGCAAATGCTTCTAACACTGTTTTTCCGATGTCAACCGCATCTGCAAAAAGCGGTCCGTTCATTACCTCAGAAAAATCTTCCTTAATCTCATATCCCATTCGTTCGAGTGTCTCCCTGCCCTTACGGCCAACCGCATAGACAACGACATCCTCTTTCTTAAAATCACCCTTGGTCAGAAGCTTTACAACATTCGAGTTGTAACCGCCCGCAAGACCGCGGTTTGAAGTTACCACAATAACTGCCTTCTTCGGGGACTTTCCTTCTTCAAGATATGGATGGGAAATTCCTTCTGCCTTGGCGAGAATGGAGTTTACCGCAGCATACATATGGTTGAAATATGCCTTGGTGTTCTCCGCCCGCCCTTTAGCCTTCTGAAGCTTTACAGTGGATACAAGCTTCATTGCCTTGGTAATCTGCCCGGTGCTTTGGATGCTTTCTTTACGCCTCTTAATGTCTCTCATGGAGGCCATGCTCATCACACCTTTCTATTTATCTTGCAAATTCCTTCTTAAATCCATTGATTGCTTCTACCAGCTTCTTCTCGGTTTCTTCCTTTATCTCTTTGTCCGCACGGATTGCTGCAGGAACCTCCGGATACTTGGTATCGATATATTCAAACAAACCGCTCTCGAACGCCAGTACGTCTTCTACCGGGATATCCAAAAGGAATTTTCTGGTGGCGGCATAGATGCTGATTACCTGGTATTCTACCGGCATCGGCTTATACTGCGGCTGCTTTAAGATTTCCTTTACCCGTTCTCCCTGTGCCAGCTTCTCCTTGGTATCTGCATCCAGGTCGGAGCCGAACTGTGCAAATGCGGCAAGCTCGCGATACTGTGCCAGGTCGATACGGATTGGTCCGGCAATCTTCTTCATCGCCTTAATCTGTGCAGAGCCTCCTACTCGTGAAACGGAAAGCCCCGCATTTACCGCCGGACGGAAACCGGAGTTGAACATCTCTGTTTCCAGGTAAATCTGGCCGTCGGTAATGGAAATCACGTTGGTCGGGATGTATGCGGATACGTCGCCGGCCTGTGTTTCGATGATTGGAAGCGCCGTAATGGAACCTCCGCCGTACTCTGGTGCCAGTCTCGCTGCACGCTCTAACAGTCTGGAGTGCAGATAGAATACATCTCCAGGATATGCCTCACGTCCAGGCGGCCTGCGCAGAAGCAGTGAAAGCGTACGGTAAGCCGTCGCATGCTTGCTCAAATCATCATAAACAATGAGGACATCGCCGCCGTTCTCCATCCATTCCTCGCCTATGGCACAGCCGGAATATGGAGCAATATACTGAAGCGGTGCAAGCTCGCTCGCTGTTGCCGCAACAACGGTGGTGTAATCCATCGCACCGTGTTCTTCCAGGGTCTTTACAATCGAGGCAACGGTCGAAGCCTTCTGTCCGATTGCCACGTAAATACAATTTACGCCCTGTCCCTTCTGGTTGATAATGGTGTCAATCGCAATCGCAGTCTTACCTGTCTGACGGTCTCCGATAATCAGCTCACGCTGTCCCCGTCCAATCGGCACCATGGCGTCAATCGCCTTAATACCGGTCTGGAGAGGCACATCTACAGATTTTCTCGCAATTACACCGGATGCAACCCGCTCAATCTTACGATACTTTGTTGTCTCAATCGGTCCTTTTCCATCAATTGGCTGTCCAAGCGCATTGACAACACGTCCAAGCATGGCATCGCCAACCGGAACCTCAACAACCCTTCCGGTTGTCTTAACAGTATCCCCTTCGTTGATATTCTTATGGTCACCCAGTAAAACGGCACCAACATTATCTTCCTCAAGGTTTAAGACCATTCCATAGATTTCATTCGGGAATTCCAAAAGCTCGCCTGCCATGGCATTCTCCAGTCCATGCACGCGGGCAATACCATCCGCAACCTGAATTACGGTTCCCACATCTGAGACTTCAAGCTTCTGGCTGTAATTCTTAATCTGTTCCTTGATGACGGAACTGATTTCTTCCGGTCTCAAATTCATGATATGTCTGCACCTTCTTTCTTTGCGTATTATTTTCCCCGGCAAGGGAAATTCCAATAGCTGACAAATATCTGCTGTTTTGGCATTCTCTGCACGGTAACGGCAAATCTTCTAAGTCAGCTGCACCTTCTGCATGCACTTTGCCATCCCTTCAAGCCTTGTCCGGATGCTGGAATCCACAATGCGGTCCCCAATCCGGATGACAAGCCCTCCAATCAGGCTGGCATCGACAGAATAGTGCATCTCAAATTCTGCATATTTCGTTGTTTCCAGAAGCTTTGCCAGAACATCCTCCTTCTGCTTTGCGCTAAGCTCCACAGCGGATGTCACATGCGCCACTCCGATGTTCTTATATTCTTTTACCTTATTCAGGAAATAATCGAAAATGCCTTCCATCTCATTTTCACGTCCCTTTTCCACAAGCAGGACAAGAAACCCGGTCATGGTATCGCTTACCCGTCCCTTGAAAATGTTTTCTACAATGGAAATCTTTTCTTCTTTCGAGAGTTTCGGGTGATTCAGAAGCTTCGACAGCTCATCATTTTCCAGGAACGAAGCAGATACTGCCTTTACCTCTTCGGCAACCGAATCTATTGTATTTTCTTCTACAACCAGTTCAAACAGTGCTTCACCATATGTGCTGGAAACTAATTTTGCCATGTCTCATCACCCATCTCTTTTAATGTGTCTTCAATCAGTTCGTTCTGTTTTGCCTCATCCATGGAAGCAGTCACAATCCTGCCTGCCATTGCCGAAGCGACTGCAATCATTTCCTTCTTTACTTCGTCACGAACCTTGCTCTTTTCAAGCTCGATTTCGCGGTTCGCACGGTCCATGATTCTTCCAGCCTCTTCCCTGGCCTCATTCACAATCTCGGTTTCCTTCTTAAGTGCCTTCTTTCTTGTCTCACTTAAAATTGCCTCGGATTCCTTGCTTACATCCCTCATCTTCGCTTCATAATCCTTGCGAAGCTTCGCAGCATCCTCCTTGTCCTTCGCAGCGTCCTCCATCTCCTTCTTTATCGTCTCCTGACGTTTCCGGAGAAGCTCGCGGACTGGATTAAATAAAAGGTAGGATAATCCGATAAACAGAACCAAGATTGCCAAAAGCTGAATTCCGGCATCTACAAGAAGCTGCAGATCCAGACCAAACAGTCTGTCAACACCATCGATACTTTCTGTTAAAAACATATTCGCCTCTGGCCTCCTTTCGCTTTATGGTCTGCGGCGGCAGACGCCTCTGCCACTGCTTCTTAAAGCTTGCCAACAAGTGGGTTAGCGAACATAAGAATCAACGCAACAACCAGGCCGTAAAGACCGGTTGTCTCGGCAACGGCCTGTCCTAAAAGCATGGTGGACATGATGGTTCCCTTTGCGCCTGGGTTACGGCCTACAGCAGATGCACCATGGCCTGCAGCAACACCCTGTCCAATACCAGGACCAACACCGGCAATCATCGCCAGTCCTGCACCAATTGCTGAGCATGCTAATACTAAACCTTCGTTTGTGATTCCTTCCATTGATATAACCTCCTAATTTTTTTACTTAATGTGTTTACTCTGCACTTGGCATTTTGTCTGAAACAAATACCATAGTCAGCATACAGAATACATACGTCTGTATTGCCCCTGAAAATACATCAAAATAGATGTGCAGAATTCCCGGCCATCCGATTGCAATTTTGGACAGCAGTGAATAGATCAGCGACATCATTACCGTGCCGGACAAGACATTACCGAACAGACGGAGCGACAATGAAAATGGTGTCGCAAGTTCTCCGATCAAATTGATCGGGAACAGTAACGGCAGCGGCTTAAACAGATCCGTAAACGCTCCGAATTTATTGTATTTGATATTGTTGTACTGGATCATACCGAATGTGATCAAGCCAAGCGGAAGCGTTACGCCGTAATCTGCTGTCGGCGGCCTAAGTCCGAACAGACCCGAAATATTGCTGATAAATATAAAAATGAAGATCGTCCCAATATAATTGCGGAACTTCTTCGCATGGACGCCCATGCTGTTTTCTACCATGTTGTCAAGCATCTCCACGATCAGCTCCACAACATTCTGGAAGCCGGTAGGATACTCACTTGCATGGCTGATTGCGATTCTCGCTGCTATAGCAAAAGCAAGGATAAGCAGCATGACAATCAAAATGGCAACATGCGTTGTCGTGATCCAGAAAGTCTGTCCAAAGAGCTTATAACTGAACAGCCCATGGATCATAAAATCCGCATCTGATCCCGAAGATGCCAGCAAATTCGCAGTCTCCACGTTTCATCCTCCTTTCCTTAGATTCTTTCAATTCAAAAAACTACTTTTTCTGGAATTTCTTCCAAAGTTTATGCATTAACGGCTGCAGGAAAGCTCCGAACTTTAAACAGAGCATTCCCAAAAATGCGGCCATTACATACCCTAGTTTGAAAAAATGGACAATACCCGCAATGACGAGGATCGCCACGGTGCGGAACAGATACGTCTTACGCATATAGCTCTCAGCGTCTCCCGGCTGCATATCAAGCGCCCGGTCAATCGACCGGTACATATGGACTGCCAAACCTAACGCTGTCACAATGCCGATCCAAAGCCCCAGAGCAAAAGAAAACCGGGAACCCGCAAACTCAGGATACACAGCTGCGATCAAAAGCTCTGCAAGCTGTATCAATACGCCGATTACAAGAATTCCCGCCATCAACTCCGCAAGCGTTTCATTTATTTTCTTTTTCATTTTCCTGCCTCTCCTTAACATCCGGCCGTCCAATTTGCTTGACCAGAATCCAGGTATTTCTTGCGCCTGCCAAAATCCCCAATATAACAAGAACCGCCGTGACAGACCACCCGAACCGTTCATCCAGCCAATTTCCTATAAAGGCACAGAGGACAATAGGAGCCAGCATGCTTACTCCAAGCTGTGTCACCATAGCCAGAGAACGAACAATTTCGTTTGTGTTTTTCTTCATAATCAATATTATCCCACTTTGCATTATTAAATGTATTGTAATTTATTTTTTCCTCTCTGTCCATCATTTCTTCATAAATAAATTATAAATTAAAGTTTAAAAGGTGTGCACACTGCACACCTTTTCATATCACATTTTCATTACTGTCTAGAGACAATCTCCAAAACACTTGGCTCCGGACAATGACATTTTTTCAATATAAATGAGACCCGCTAGAGTATTACTCTACAACGCAGCCCTTCTGCAGCATGATGTTTGCATACAGCGCTTTTTCTCCTGTAGCAATGATGGCATAAGCTTTCCTTGCTTCGTCATAAAATGCAAAACGCTCGATGGTTCCGAAAGCCTTTTCGCCTCTCTCATCGTATTTTGCCACAAGGTCTTTATACGTATCCCAGATGGGAGTCTCTACGTCATCCCCCGGTGTTACTTCCATGAGGTTTACCGGTTTTTCAACGTTTGTATCCAGAGGGAACAATTTCAAAATCGCATCAAGGATCTCAGGAACGCCATGTCCGTCACAACGGATCACGATAGAGTCTTTTCCAACGGATTCTGCCGGGAAATTTCCGTCTGCGATCACGATCCTGTCTCCATGTCCCATCTCACATAAAACCATCAAAAGCTCCGGTGATAAAATCTGTGGTATTCCTTTTAACATAACACTTCCTCCTAAAATAAAAATATTCCGAAAATCGTATCTTTATCATACCACCCGGACTCTAAAAAAACAACAAGATTCCGATGATTGTTCACCCGATCTCCCTCATGATCTCCATCACCAGAAGGAGTGTCACCGGACCAAAAACCACTCCTGCCGTACCATAAAGATACAAGCCTGCGTACACCACAACGATCATAACAAAGGGATAAACTCCCAATTTTGACCCGATCAGCCTTGGCTCTAAAAATTCTCTCACGATATAAGTGAGCAGGAATAACCCGAGATATCCCACAGCCTGTTGGAATTCCCGCTTAAACAATAAAAAAACAGCCATTGGGATCAGCACTGTCCCCGTCCCGATAAAAGGAAGGGCATCCATCAGCCCGATCACGATCCCAAGGACCAGAAAATATGGATTTCCAAGAAACCAAAGTCCGGCAGTACACAAAAGAATGATTACAAAAATAATGATCATCTGGGCTTTCATATACATGCCCCCCTGTTTCCACATCCTCTGGGTAATATTATGAAAATGATTGTACCAGCCATAAGCCTGAAGCTTTCCCTTCATCTCATCGTAATCCTTCATCAAAAGGATCACAGCCACAAAAAGCATCAAAAGAAAAAGCCCTGCATCCATGATCTTTTTCAAATAACGCATGGAATAATTTACCATATTAGGCACCATATAGACGCGAATCTGCTCTGTGGCATGGTCTAAGCTGGAATAAACAAAGGTCCTCACATCATCCACTTCAATCCCAAAGCTTTTTTCTGCCAGCAAACAGCAGTCATCAATGATCCCGCAGAAACAACTGTAATAATAATCAAAATTCATGGCAATTTTTTTGATCTGCTCCATGAGCTGACAATAAAAAAAATAAAACAACAAAATAAAAAGTGACAGCATGATAACCAGCAAAAAGGATACAATGATCTCTTTTTTCCATCTCAGCTTCCTCTGTATTTTTTCCACCAGCGGGTTAAGGAGATGCACCAGAATATAAGCAATAAAAAAAGGAATTACGTAAGGCAGTAAATATTTGATCACAATATAAACTGCCGCTGTAATTCCCGCTGCTGTAAGTATCTTCTTTCCTTCTGCCATACCTTTGCACCTTCTTCGTCCTCTTATGTGCTGCCATATTTCTTATCAGACCGAAACTTCTGTCCCAAAATACAGCTGCATTTCCATGATGCAATTAGTATGTGGGTTTTATGTATTGTTATTCGTGAAAAAAATTGATTCTTTATCTCATTTACATGCTTGGATCTCTTTTTTAAATTGTTCCATAGACTCTGCCCGTGCTGCCATTTTATGATAAAGTTTCAAAGTATCCAAATTTTTTTCTTCCATAATCTGCACTCGAAGTTCCTCAGGTATTTCACCAAAATCCTCCAAAAGTGCCAATATCATACTCTGTATTCCTTGCTCTAATCCTTGCTCTAAAGCATCTCTTCTGACTGCGTCAAATTCATCTTTCATTAGTTCCTTCAGTGCTTCACACATGTTCCCCACCTCCTGAAATTGTTCTGCATTTGCACGTACGATTATATCCATTACGGACTGATATAATATATTATCCTTATGCTTTCCATATTCTTTAACCAATTTTTCCGCACTTGCCGGATCTGCCATTTTATTGGTCAGGTTACGCAACCATAAATTCTCTTCTTCAGGGAGCTTTGATGTAACAATAAGCTGGATTGGAATATAATCACCTTTTATATAGTATATCCCTTCTTCTATCTTTTGCAGGGTATATCCCCGTTTCTCCTCAAGGTGCTTCACAAGTTTGTATGGATACCTTGCACTGGCCAGCGTCATAGTCAGCTCATCGGCCGAAATCCTGTCAGCCCCAGCAGAATCTGCTTTGTAAAAGCAAGTGTAACCATACACCTTATAAAAATCATCCACACCTAAATAGTCATCCGGGCTTTTATATTCTATGATATTATGCTCCCGGAATATTTGCCCAATGTTTTTCTTTACCAGCATATCTTTCTCTTTTTTTATTATGAGGATGTCAATCTCCATCGGCTGTGTCCCAAGCTGGTGCTCATTTTCAAAAACCAGATTTTTGCTGTATTCTTCCAGCTCAATCTGAAGACTGGCATAAAATGCAGGATGCCATTGCAGTATCTCTTTCCCTTTTGTGGTTTCTTCCACTTACATTCCTCCTTTTATATTTTTTCAGGAGGCTCCTTTTAGGAAACTCCTGCTGTTGTATGGAAATAAAGCATGAATTTTCTAAAAGAAACAGGGCACGCCCTGTATATGAGAAGAATTTCGACTGTCCAAAGTACATCTGGACAAATAGAATATAGAGAAAATATGCTTTTTTTGATTATAACAAACACAGAAATGAATGTAAACGAGATATTTTTTATTTTTAACTGCTCAGTGCATGAAAGCCCGAAAAATCTCTCCCTCCGGCTCCACCTTGAAATTCATCTTTTTCCCTGTTATGGGATGGAAAAAAGTAAGGGAAACGGCGCACAACGCAAGAGAATTATTTTCAGAAACATTTCCATATATTTCCTTGAAATCCTCTGCAAAGCCTTCCCATTTTTCATTATATTTCCGGTCACCGAAAAGAGGGATCCCCGCATGGGCCATCTGTACGCGGATCTGGTGAAAACGTCCTGTCTTAAGGTCAATTTCTGCAAAAAGGAATTGCCCATTTTCACTTTGACCAAGGATCCGGAATGAAAGTTCCGCTCTCTTTGCATCTTTTCTGTTTTTATCCGCCACAAAAGCCATATTGGTACGGCTGTCTTTGGCAAGATAATCCACAAGTGTAATTTTCCCATCGTAAGCTTTGAAAACTTCCCCGGAACCATCTTTTATCCACAACTTGTCTGTAATTTCTGTCTTCTTATCCACACAACAGACAGCGTGGTACACTTTTTTCATCCTTCCATCAGTCACCTGCCTGCTAAGCTCCGAAGCTGCTTTTTTCGTCTTTGCAAAAACAAGCACTCCTTCCACAGGCTGGTCAAGGCGATGGACCACGTGGATCATCTGAGGCTCTTCTATCTTATTTTTACTATATTTTTCTCCTTTTTTTGGCTCAGATACTTTTCTTTCATTTTCTTCCGCAAGATGGTTGTTCAGCATACTCACCATATCCATCTGCTGGGGCCGGGCGCTCTGGACCGGAAACCCGGCAGGCTTATGGCAAACGATTACATTTTTGTCTTCATATAAGATCAAGTGACTTTCCCCTTTATATATAATCTATTACAGCTTAAAGCCTTTGGTAGTTTTTGCAGTAGTTTTTAAAAACTACCAGAATTTTCATCAAATTTCACGTTTTTCAGAAAGTGCTCCGCAAGCATCTGTATTATTACTCTTTTTCAAGTACAAATGAGGATACTATACTTTCCGAAGAACACCCCACTTTGCACTTTACCAGAGCATTAGTCGCAGCGCTGTACCGGCTCCCGATCCGGATCTTTTACAAGCATTTTTTCAGCTCTTGCCTTGTATTCCATGAGCCGGAAAACGTAGTCTGGCATGGATCTTTTTCCAGACTCCCAATCAGTAACTGTACGATACGGGATACCAAAGTATTCGCAGAATTCTTTTCTGTTCATATTCATGCTTTCTCTAAGTGACTTTACTTCTTTCTGAACATTCATGATTATAACCACCTCTATCAATAATATCTTATCACATATTACGCATTGCATCAATATCAAATTAAAAAATTATTCAACTCACAAAAATATGTTTTCATAAGTTGAATATTATTCTATCTTGTGTTATATTCTAAATAAAGAAAGACATCTGCTGTAACAGATGCCTTTCAACGGAAAGTATCCATTCCAAAAGTGGATGCTCCCAAGCAAGGTGTTATTGCACTCTTACGAGCGCCGCCTTACCTGTTGGCAGACAGGTAAGGCATTTTTATTTTCTTCTGCTATTTCTCTTATTATCGAGAAAGGTCAGAAACGCAACTACTAATGTACCAAAGGATATCAGCAAGCCGATAATCCCGATGAATATCAAGATGATATCTGCACATGTCATAACTACGCACTCTACGTTGCCACTTCGGTCGGCGCTAAACGAGTGCCACTGGCACTCAGCGCCCCTTCCTATGTATTCCGGCAAGCCGGTCATTAAGCTCGGGAGGCTACCACCCCTGTCATGGGTTCCGTATTTCAAATCTTATCATATCTCTGTATTCATTTCAAACACAACCTTGAAAAAGATAACGCTTTTCCATTCGATTTTTGAGTTCTTGAACAATTGTTCCACCGATATAGAATTAACACACGCAGAGCCCATTATATCAGTCTTGTTCCTATCAGTCTTATTATTATTAGGGTGTTTTTCGTGGAGGTCTAGACCTTTTTTCGCGGAGGTCTGGATCTCTTTTTTGTAGAGGTCTGAATCTCTCTTTAGAGAAATCTGACACACTTTCCTTATCGGAGATCGTAATCAAGTTTTCCATAGCTAACTTGATCTGATCAACACAGCATTGCCATGAACCACATCTGAGAATACCATTACAAAATACCAATAACTTTTACATCATATTGTACCACGCCCAGAATGAGTTGGAAAAAATCATAATTTTTGATCCCACTCTTTCTGTTCTGAAAGGTGCTTCCTTCAAATACTGATATGCCAGATTTTCTCCAATCCCAAAGATTTCCATCATATCTTTTACCGTAAGAAACAATTAGGTCTTTTGCATCAGACAACTTAATTTGCTTATTTTCTGTTACATATCTCAGGATCATTAACTCCGCTAATGATAAAATAATCTGCTTTTTCTCTTGCTCGGCAACAACAAACTTTAC
>JALFIB010000227.1 GCA_022776305.1 Lachnospiraceae bacterium | reverse complement strand
ATCGGGGAAAGGCTCTCTGTTGGATATCTGCAAAAAATATAAAATTCATTCGGATAGCCAGTTACGAAGTTGGATTAAGGTGTATAATGGTCATAAAGAATTACGACCCAGCAGAGGTCGAGGGAGTGATATCTATATGACTAAGGGAAGAAACACTACATACGAGGAACGGGTAGAAATTGTCAGCTACTGCATCGAACACGGCAATGACTACACAGCAGCCATTGAAAAGTACGGTATCAGTTATCAGCAGATTTATTCCTGGGTTAGAAAGTACAATGAGAAGGGCACAGAAGGCCTGGTAGACAAGCGCGGTAAGCGTAAGGCCGAATCTGAGATGACGGAAGTGGAGAAACTGCGCGCCGAGAACCGGATGCTGGAAGCCCGAAACAGAAGATTGGAAACGGAGAATGCAGTGCTAAAAAAACTCGAGAAAATCGAAAGGAGGTGGTGCTAAGCAGAGTCAGTCAGGAATATCTCTACATTTGTGTTCAGGAAATGCACAAGGAAGGATATGTAATAACCGAGATTTGTGACATTCTGAACCTGAATCGTTCCAGTTACTATAAATGGTCACACCGATCCAAGAGCAGCAGCGAGCTTGAGAATGAAGCCCTGCTGCATGATATTGGCTTGATTTACGCAGAACACAACGGAACCTATGGCTACCGCCGAATTGCGGACGAGTATAACGCTACCCACGCAAAACAGTACAACCTGAAACGGTTCTATCGTTTGGTACATATTGTCGGCCTGCTTGCTGTCATCCGCAGAAAGCGTCCTGCTTACCGGAGATCCACTCCGGAAGTAACTGCTGAGAATATTCTGAACAGAGAATTCACAGCCAACACTGTAAATGAGAAATGGTGTACCGATGTTACAGAAATGAAATATGGCTCTGAGGGCGAGAAAGCCTATCTCAGTGCCATTCTGGACTTGAAGGGCAGAGATATCGTTTCCTTTGCAATTGGCAGGTACAACAACAACCAGCTCGTATTTGAAACCTTTGATTTGGCAATCCGGAAGTACCCGGATGCACACCCATTATTGCACAGTGACCGGGGATTCCAGTACACGAGCAAGCAGTTCAAGGATATGCTGGAGAAGCAGGGAATGCAGCAAAGTATGTCCCGCGGCGGCAGCATCGGCTAAACTGCTTTGCACCAATGGATTACCGCAGCTTGCTGGAAGCTGTATAAAAGAAAACCAGAACCTCATCTATGAGATCCTGGAGAAAACATTTTGTTTTTTATCTGTCTACTTGACAGGGAGCGGTTCAAATTTCTCTGAATCTCTTTCTTTTATTCCAAAACCATATAGGATATGGTGAAATGAAAAAGCGAGGCCCGCCTGATTTTGTTTGTCAAAAGCGCAAGTAAAATCAAGCAGACGTCGCTTCTCTGCATAAGAAAGGCTCCGTCGCGGTATATAGCAATTATGCTTCCAATAAAAAACGAATGTTGGCAGTATCCCTACAATGACATACCAACATTCGTTATAGAATAAAATTTCTTATATCACTCATTTATATTTCTTACTGCTTATTTTTTATTATTACAGCCTAGCAACCCTATCTCGAAGCAGCCTCAGCTTCAATTTCTTCCAATGATCTCTGCGCAGTTTTACTTCCCCAAAGTAAGCAAATTACCGCTGGAATAATATAAAACAGAGAGTTTACTGCAGAAACATTGAACATTGGACTAATTCCGCCCATTGCCATAATAACAGGCACAACAGGTGTCACAACCCCAATCAACAGACGAGACACGGACATAACTAAACCTGTACCGGTACTGCGATATTTGTTCGGCATATTTTCAGCCAGATAGGTCCAATACATGGTAGTTGCCCCTGTGGCACAAGCGGCACGAACTAAATTTGTAATCATATATGCAGCCACTGCGATTGGCGCGCCACCAAAAATTGTTGGCATCAAACCACTTACAATACAAAAAGCTGCTGCCAGGAATAACATAATCACAATTGGGATCTTGCGTCCGCCCATATCTGAAATTTTGGAAGAAATAAAGTCACCTAGTGGTGAACCAAAACATCCTAGAATAGAGAATGTTAAAATAAGCTGTAAATCGTAACCCATTTGTACCAGAATCAAAACGATCCAGTTCGCCATAAAGAATCCACCTACAACACAACCAATCGCCATAATCATCAGAGCCAAGGTACTTCCAATTTGTTTTTTGCTGAATAAGAAACCTAAGGTTTCTTTTACACTGACTTTACTATCGACACAAACAGTGCCTTGTTTCGCTAAATTAGAAGATTCGCCAGACATCGTTTCTACGATTTGATCCGCATCGGCATACCGTCCCTTGGACACCAACCATCTTGGGCTTTCATAGAGCCATTTCAATCCAATTGGGAATAAAACGATCCCCAAGCCACCCAGTAAAAACATGATCCGCCATGCTTCTGGACTACGAGGCACCACAATAGCTGAAAGAATGATCCCAAAAGGAATCCCCAAAGAACCTGTCGCTGCCATAAGCCCCTGGTATTTCCCACGGGAATGTGCTGGCATCATTTCTGCAATATATACCATTGCAATAATATTCATCCCGATGATCCCAAATCCAGTAAAGAATCTACACAAGGCGAACAAGATGTAGTTGTCAAATAACGCATTTCCTAACGATGCGATAGAGAAAATCAGCACATTATAGAGCAATGCTTTTTTCCGTCCGATCTTGTCAGCCATCCAGCCACCTAACAACCCACCAAAAAACATCCCATAAAATGATAAGGAAGATAATTGGGAAATCTGTTCATTTGTCAGCGAAAATGTCGCTTGAACCGAAGCGGCTATGGACCCAAATAAATTCATATCCATCATGTCAAAAAAGTAACACACAGAAAAAATCCAGAACATATGCTTATGCTTTATGCCGATTTTTTTCATATTGTCAAAATACATACAGCCTTCTTGTGCCATTAGAAACTCCTCCTTCTTGATTCTTTCTTTACATTTTTTCAGTAAAAATCTGATATGCCGGTGCACCTTCACACGCAGCAGGAATATCTACCCCCAACAAAACAGCGGCCGTTGGTGCTACATCGACCTCACGAATATATCGCGTGGTGCGATAATTTTTCTTAATTCCAGAACCAGCAGCTAAGAAGATCGGCGACAATGTAGTATCATTATAGCCACAAGCAGTCGACAGCCCATTCCCATGATCAAAGCAGTAATCATCATGTACAAAAAAGACAATATCTGCGCCCATCGGGCCACCTTGCCCCAATAAAACCGCATCTTTATTATGCAACGCCAATGATACAATACGATGACCCGTTTTTGCGTCCTTATAGCCATACAAATCGGTAATAATCTGTTCTTCTAACTCATATTTATCAGCCGGATCTACAATTCCGTGAGGCTCCCGTCCCTTCAAATTGATAAAAATACTGTTAGACCGTGTCTGAACCGCTCGAGTCTTTTGCCAATCTATTTCCGGCAAATCTTTTCCATTTTCGTCTTTCTTCAAAACTGTATAACCCATACTTCTCAATGGATCGACACAAATTCCACAGCTTTCACCAATAACATGAGCTTCCTCTTGCGGACAAATTTGCGCATGATCGGAGAATAAAATAACCGTCCAGCCCTCATCGATTAAGTGCAGGAAACTTCCTATATAATCATCCGTCAATTGATATGTCGCTTCCGCATATTTTACGGCTTGTGCTTCACTGATTTTTGACGTTGGACGTTCTTTCAGATATTTCATATAATTGTGACCTTCTAAGTCAGGTCCATGATAGTGGGAAAAAATTACCTCTGCGCCATGTTTTTCTATCATGTAATGCAGTGCTTTGGACTGCCATTCCGCTGCCATACGCCATTGTTCGTGATTGCATTTCAAAATCATTTCGGGATCATTGCCGGTCATTTGGCTGGTCGGCACTACGGGCCCAAATTGATCGGTGATTTCTTTGAACAGAGAACGCGGTGTCCAAACAGAATCATCTTCACAAGACATTCCTCGAGAAGCCCAAATGCGTACATAAGTACCATCTTCTGCAATTTCCAACATACGAAATGTACGATGTACTTTTTCCAAGGTTCCATCTGTTTTTGGAAAAACATCCATCACATATGGCGTAAATACATCATTCTCTAACACATAGATCGGTGTATCTTTTGCTTTATCTGCATACATGGCAACCTTATCATACTTGCCAGTTTCATTTTTCAGAATCAAACAATACCGAACCACTTTGCCAAAACCCGACAGCATAATAAATTCTTTACTATCTTCCGGTACAGCAAATTCCCAGCCTTGCGGCGGATAGATCGGTGAAATAGAACAAGTCGTTGGGAAATCGGCTAAATCCCACATCATGCCTTTCCCGCTGAATTCTTTTTCTGGTTCTTCAATTTTCTGGTTCTTCAAATTGAAACGAGTTGGTCACAAAATGGAACGGCACTTGATATCCTTCCACACCTATTTTTTCAGCATATTCTTTTTTATATTGCTCTAACATTGCCTGTGCCTCTGGCGTTTTTGACATTCTCTGAGGCGTACCTATATAGGTCAGGGTCTCATCCCCTTTTACGGTAGACTCCCGCACTGACATCGGCATATAAGATGGTTTCTTTGCTTTTACACTGGCAATAAACACCGTGTCAAAATCCCGCTCATTCGAATTCGCACAAACAGCACCTGGACTTGAACCATCTACTGTGATCAAATTATCATTGTCAATGGTTGGAGGCCATGCCCCACCAGGCCAATGCCATACAACCGTTTTTTTACCAGCTTCTGCAGTAATATTCCATAGTGGCTGAACTTTCAGAAAATTGGATGCAAAAGCAGCATAGGTAATTTCTAAATCTTTGCCAGATAAATTGAAATCTACGATTCCATGGGTCATCGGATAACATCCCGTACCCAAAGTAGCCCACATTGGAGGTGTAATGGTCGGTACTGCACCTAACAATACCAAATCCTCACGGCAAGAGCCCATTTCCATCATTTTTTTTGTGTTTGACATTTTCCCTTCCGCAATCAACCGCTTCGTAAAACGAGGATCCATGCCATCGATTCCCAGCATTAATAATTTGTCTGTCAATCCCTTTTCTCGCAACATCGTATCACACCCCTAAATATATTTTATGCAAAAAAATATCTTATATAAATTTTACCGCTGCTGTTCTGTTTTGTCTAACAATAAAAGCAGAACAGCAGTGTACATGATACAAAAAAAGATGTGCAGTAAATTTTTCCATGCAAAATAAACAACAAATTATTTTTTTCCTATGCTATAATGAGATTGTGTTTTTTCTGGGAAGAGATCATGTGGATGAAAGTAATCGCACGAAAACTTAAAGGGGAAAGCCGCTTTTATAATGATTTGTGCCGCAAGCGTCAGCGGCGGAATGGGGGATTTTCATGAATTCAGAACAGTTACTACAATTGATCGACATCTCTAAAACCGGTTCTATCCGCATGACAGCGAAAAGATTATATACTAGTCAGCAAGCAGTTAGTGAATCTATGAAACGGCTGGAAAAAGAACTCAGCTGTACATTATTGAATCGCTCCAAAAACGGAGTTACATTAACCGATGACGGGAAACTCGTGCTCAACTACGCCCTTTCTACAATTGAAAACTATAACACGCTTCTACATTACTTTGAAAGCAAAGCGTCCAAAACACATATCCGCGGAACATTAGCGATCGGCACTGCGCCAATTGCATCCAACACCATTTTATCGAATCTGATTCTGGAAATATATAATCATTATCCCGATATTACCTGTTATCTGCAGGAACAATTTACAGAGAGTATTATCGATTCTTTAGTTCAAAAAGAAATCGATTTTGGTATTATCGGTATTTCAGCCGACGGGTTTTTTAGCCTAACTGATTTCAAGCAAGTAATAAACAATGCATCGATTCGTTTTCAACAGTTATGTGCTGATTCCTTAGTCTGTGTGATGTCTCAAAACAATCCGCTCTCTGTTTGCCAGGCGCTCTATAAAAGCCAACTGGCTACAACTAAATATACCCTTTACCATTGCAATGATATTAATATGATTCATTTGGATCGGCAAAACTGTCTTTTGGTTTCTAATAATACAGCACTCCACCAAAAATTTATGCAAGAAAAAAATACTGTTTGCTGTTTACCAAAGCAAACCTTTAAAACGCTTTATCATGATAAGCAATTTGTTGCCGTCCCCATTATTGATGCAGCTCCAGTTATATTTTATTTACTTTATTTAGATACCGAAGACTTGTCTCAAAATCCAATCTATCATTCGTTTATTCATACAACTATGCAGTTATTCCAAAGTATTGAACAGAATTAAAAGGTTCCCATATATCAGTAAATATTTTCGGCTATATACAAAAAACCTGCAATCGGATTGACTGCAGGTTTTTCTTTGATCTATTTGAGATTGTGTTGTGATTAATAATTTTCTGCTTTCACACGGAAGTAGGACTGTGGATGGCTGCATACTGGGCAGACTTCTGGAGCGTCAACGCCTTCGTAAACATGTCCGCAGTTTCCGCAATGCCATTTTACAGGTTCTTCTTTTTTGAATACTTTTCCTTCTTTTATGTTTTCCAGCAGCTTCAGATAGCGTTCTTCGTGTTCTTTTTCGATGGCAGCTACGCCTTCAAACCAAGCGGCAATCTGGTCAAAGCCTTCTTCTTTTGCCACTTTGGCAAAGTCAGCATACATTTGGGTCCATTCTTCATTTTCGCCAGCAGCAGCTGCAGTCAGGTTGTCAATGGTGCCTGGAATTGCACCGCCGCTTAATAATTTGAACCACATTTTTGCGTGTTCTTTTTCGTTGGCTGCAGTTTCTTCAAAGATTTCGGCAACCTGCACATAACCATCTTTTCTTGCCTGAGACGCAAAGTAAGTGTATTTGTTGCGTGCCATGGATTCGCCTGCAAATGCAGTCAATAAATTTTGTTCAGTCTTACTTCCTTTTAATTCTGCCATAATAATCTCCTCTCCGATTGTAAATAATTTTGTGAAATTTTACTACAAAATTATTTACCCGCATTATTCTGATTTCAAACTTATATTTTCAAAAATTTCAATAAATTCTAGGCAT
>JALFIB010000080.1 GCA_022776305.1 Lachnospiraceae bacterium | reverse complement strand
ATCGGCCCATCCGCTGACCGTACGCAGCAAAATAACGATGTCGCCGTACCTCGCTTTTCTGAAACACTCCTCCTCTTTATCCCAGACATACTCCTTTCCTATGATCTCCTGAATCCGCCTGCCCACCAGTAGTGCTTCCTCCTGCTGCTTCTGCCGTCCCTGAGTCTCCAGAAGCAAAAATTCTGTGCGCTTTCCCTTTTCCTGCACAAGAGAAACGGAATCTCTTTCCTGCTTTACTCCGGAAGATAGAGTAGTGCTTTCTACTTCCACTTCTTCAGAGGATTGGGCCATACCTGCTTTCTCATCTTCTTCAGGTGATGGGATCTGGCCTGCTTCCTCATTTGCCTCAGAGGATGGGGTCTGGCCTGCCTCCTTAATTGCTTCAAAGGATGATACCGGGGCTTCTTTATAATCTGCGCCGGGATACAAAGCTGCGTCATCATCATATGCAATTCCCCCGAGCCCCTCTGTCATGATCTGACGGAAAATGAAATTCACTCCATGTAATACTTCTGCACGGCTCCTGAAATTCTTATGCAGGTCGATCCTGCAGGAATTTTTCCCATCCTTCCGGTAAGTCTTATATTTCTCCATAAACAGCTCCGGCCTTGCGAGTCGGAACCTGTAAATACTCTGTTTCACATCGCCAACCATGAAAAGATTGTGGGCACCCTGCCCTTTTCCGCTGACACTCCGAATGATCAGCTCCTGTACCAGATTACTGTCCTGATACTCATCGATCATGATCTCCTCAAAAGCTTCCGCGTACTCTCTTGCCGCCGCAGTAGGCACGTCTTCCCCATCCTCCCGCTTCACAAGGGCCTGCAGCGCCAAATGCTCCAGATCTCCAAAATCAAGGATGTTTTTTTCCGCCTTCTTTGCAGACAAGCAATCCATAAAATCCAAAGTCAGCTGCACCAGCGTCCGGATCACTGCACCGCTTTTGGAAAACTCCTGCTGAAGAACCTCTATGTCATCATAGTAATACTGGGTACGTAGAGATGTCAGGGCATCTTTTACACCGTCACGGATCCCCTTTACAAGCAGCTTCTTTTCCTCCGCGAGCCCCTCATCTTTTTTATTACCCAGCCTGGCAAAAGGCTTCATCTCATAGAAAGCCTTCGCAAACGCTTCATAACTGCGGTTTGCACACAGTTCTTCCAAGAGTTCCAGATCCGACTCCAACGCCTTGGTATACGGATACGGTCCGTCCGGCTCATTCGAGATCTTTAAAGCCTCTAAGGTTTGGTATTTTGCATCTGTAAGGATGTTTTTTGTATCCTGAAGGATGTACTCCATCCATGCCGGATCTTTCTCTCCAAATCCCGGTTCCTCCGGGTACATACTGCAGCATTCCTCCAGCCATTCTTTCGGCCAAGGCTGTCCCAGAGCAAAATGATAGATCTGCAGGATCGCATCCTGCACAGCCATATCACTTTTCCCGGTGGCAAAGCATTCTAAAAATCCGGAAAATTCCTCTTTTCCACTGTCATATGCCCGGTTCACCGTCTCTTCCAAAGCTTCCTGCTCTAAAAGGATCATTTCCCCTTCATCCGCCACACGGAAAGACGGATCGATCCCCACAGTCTGGAAATGGTTGCGGAGCACATGCAGGCAAAAGCTGTGGATCGTAGTGATCTTCGCATTGTGCACCAGCACAAGCTGCCGCTGGAGGTGGACATTGTCCGGTTCCTCCTCTGCACGCTTTTCCAGTGCGTCCCGTATCCTTTCCCGCATCTCGGCTGCCGCTGCATTCGTAAAAGTCACCACGAGAAGACGGTCAATATCCACAGGATTTTTTTCATCTGTGATCAATGCCAGGATACGCGCTACTAATACCGCAGTCTTACCGGATCCTGCAGCTGCGGAGACAAGGATATCGCAGTTTCTCGTATCAATCACTTTTTTCTGTTCTTCTGTCCATGTTACTGCCATACATACCTCCGTCTATCGTTCTTATTCTCATTTTGCCGCCGACCATATCTTTGTTCATGAAACATATTGCCGTTTTGCCACTGTTCATTTAGCATGGTCATCCGCCTCCCGGCATATTCTTTCCCACACTTCTGATTTTGTCAAATCCTCTGCCCGGTTTGGACACATGCCCGGTATCTTTTTGTCAAAACCACACACATCACTGTAAGTACAGTAATCACAAGCACACTTCGTTTTATCTGTAAAAGGACGTGCCTCGATCACACCGTCTAAAATCTCTCCTGCCATTTTTTCCATCTTTCCGGACACGAAAGAGGAAAGATGCCGGAACTGTTCTGTGGACACTGCGTTTGAGGCAGCTTTCAGTGTTCCGTCCTTCTTTATTCCGGCTGGGATCACCAAAGAATCACTGCCCAGATTCCGGTCCATCATCCTGAGGATGCGTTCATCGCTGTTCAAGATCCCATCGGGCCGCAGTTTTCTCAGGAGCTTCTGCTGCATTTCCTTTTCCTTGAGTTCCCCATCCTTTTCCAAAATAGGGTCATCGAAATGATAATAAAAAATACCTGCCGGAACCGCTTCCTTTCCTTTGTGCAGCTTCCGTTCCATTTCAAGGGCAGCATTTAAGTACACCACCAGCTGCAGCTGCAGGCCATAATAAAGAGAAACAGGGTCAAATTTCGTGCTTCCGGATTTATAATCAATGATTTTTACATAAATCTCATCTTCTTCTGATGCCGTATCGATCCTGTCGATCCTTCCCTGCAGGCGCAGTTTTCCCTGTTCCCCGAACTTAACATTGACTGATTCCAGATCCCCCGCATCTGCAAAAGTTATCTCAAACCCTGTGGGTTGGAAATTCCCTGCTTTCAGCTGCTCATCCAAGGCCCAGATGGTCCGGCAAAGGATCCTTTTGATCCGCCGGATGGTGTACTCCTGTCTGGCATTATCATGCAGTATACCTGCCCCATATTCCCGGGAGACAGTATCCACACATTCCTCCATCAGTGAGATTTTTTCTTTTCCGTCGATCTCATCCCACTTTTCTCCCCGTCCCATTAACCGTCTGGAAAACAGTTCCATGGCCCGGTGAAAGATCACACCCAGATCAGCTGCCTTCACTCCATAAGTCTCCCGCTCCGTCAGGTGGAGGCCATACATGGCAAAATGGGCAAAGGCACAGGATGCAAACTGTTCCAGCCGTGTCACACTGTTGGTCATCACTTCACCATACAATTCTTTTGAAGTCTCATACGTGAGCTGCCCGTGAAGCCCTCGGATAAAAGCAGCCCGCAGTAATTCCTGCACCCTGTCACGGTAACCATCATCCCGCAGGTATGTCACATACAATTCCATCCAATCATCGCTTGCCTTTCCTTCCCTTACGCGGCTCATTTCTTTTGTAAAGTAGAGCATTCCGTTCTTTTTGGAAGTGATCTGGCCCACCGCGGTCCCGCTCTCCTTCTCTTTTACCACGGTAATTCGGGGAAATAGCTTTTCAATGACCGATACAAGATAGGAAGGCCTCATAGCCGTCCCGTCACCACTGCTTGTACACCAGGACAAGGAAAGGCGGCAGCTTGGCTTTGTCAGGTTCTGGTAAAGATAAAACCTTTGGATATAGCTGTTTTTCCGCGCAGAAGGCGCCAGCTCGATCCCTGTCCCAGTGAGGATCTCGCGTTCCATATCAGAAACGATTCCCCCTCCGTCGCCCCGTGCCGGAACCCATCCGTCATTTAATCCGAGGAAAAAAAGCATCTTTACGTGTGCCAGTCTGGAACGTTCAATATCCCCCACCTGCACCTGATCAATCCCCGGTGGGATCAAGCCTACTTTTGCATCAGCAAAGCCTGCATCCAGAATTTCGGCAAATTCCTGCCCGCTCACTTCTTCCTCTCCAAGCAAATCTACCATTTCATCCAGAAGCGCGATCAAAATACTATAAATCTGGCTATACTCCCGGGCTTCCTCCCGGGCGCCCTCCTGCATCAGGGCCATCTCCCTGTCTTTTAGCTGCTGCTGAACCATGCAATCCCTTAAAAGCTCATAAAGTGCATCTGCATAATACACAAGTGGTTTTCCCTTTTCTCCCATCTTCTTTGCAAAAGGAAGAATGTTTTCCAGGGCTTTTATCCTGTATTCATTGCAGCAGACCAATTCTTCCGGCTCCATCCGTCCCGGAAGATACGTCCACTCCTTCTCCCACATGATATGTCCGCGGATTCCTGATGCTAACACATAGTTTTCCAACCTGTCGATCTCATCGTATTCAAGTCCCGCCATGCCTGTGCGCAAAAAGCGGAAAATACTTTCATAAGAAAAATCCTTTTCTGCCACCTGAAGTGCTCCGCGGATAAACTCCAGACAAGGATTCAGCAAAATATGGCGTGTCTCATCTAAGAACGCCGGAATCTCATACATCGGAAATACTTTTTTCACATAGTGATCATAGGCGCTCATATTTCCTGTGATCACAGCAATTTCATGGTACCGGTACCCTTCTTCCCTCACAAGGCGGCTGATGGTCCTTGCTGCAAAATGTACCTCTTCTGCCGGGTTTGGCAGTACATGCATGGAGATTCCTTTCGGTTCCCCTTGGAAAGCCCTGCGCTTTTTCCGGAAGAGGTTCTGCTCCAGATGGTACAAATCTTCTGCCTTCTCAAACCGCGGCAGTCCTTCCTTCCCTAAGATCACAGGCTCTTCGATCATCTCTTCCCGTGCGCCTGCCAGTTTACCTTCTTCTTCGCCCGCCGGCCCACCTTTCACTACGCTTGACAGCCTATCTTCTTCACCTGTCCCTTCAACTTCCGGTTCTTCTTTCCGGAATTTGCTCCGTCCTGCCGCCCGCATTGCCGCATCGCTTACATTTTTGATCATTTTTTTGCTGACGGCAAACAGCTCATACTCCTGCGCTGCCCCGAAAAAATTTTCCCGTATATCAATGGTCGCAGTCATCCAGATTTTCGGGCAGATGGCAAAGAGTTCTTCCAAAACATTCATCTGGGCCGGGGTAAAACCTACGAATCCGTCGAAAGCCAATACGCTGTTTTTCAAAAGCTTCGATCTGCCTGCGACCTGGCACAGCACATCCAGAAGCTCCTCCGGCTTCATGAAGCGCTCTCTCTGGTACTCCGTAAAAGCTCGGTACAGCAATCGGATATCCGACAGTTTCGTGTAAAGCAGCGGTCTGTTTTTCACAAACTCCATCATTTCCTCTATGTCGTCATCTGTGATCTCATACTGCATCAGCTCCGACAAAATGGATTTCACCTCAGAGACGTACCCCGGACGGTTCATGCGGCTGCCCAGCACCTGCAGGTTTTCCTTTTGTTCAATGGCAACTTTGCGGAGCATCAGGTTTTTTCCGGTCTCAGTGAGCACCGTCCTCCGGTCTGCTCCTACCTCCTCAAAAATCCGGTGTGCCAGCCTGCGGAAGCTCAAAACATCTATATTCATGATCCCGTGGTCCGGATGCATCATGACCAGATCCTTCTGGGTTTGCATGGTAAATTGCTCCGGAACGATCACCATATAACTGCCAGCCGGATTTTTCCGGGATTCTTCTATTATTTTTTCCAATATAAAATGGGATTTCCCGCTCCCGGAGTTCCCGAAAATGAATTGAAGCGACATGGATCCTCCTTTAAAAGAAAAGTTGACAGCTTTCTCTTTTCTATGTTATCTTATTTACAAAGGAATTTGTTTACACCGTACAGCCTATGGCTCAAGCGGCTTGCACGTTCCTTTTTTTATATTTAAAAAGTCGTATAAATACAATTCTCCATCTTTTGCATGTCGTACTAACATTCTTGCGCTAAATACATTATAACGTAATAATTCTTCATCATCACTATACACCGGAAGGGCAAACCGCGTGTCATAGCGATACCAGCCGTTTCTCGCATCGCTTTTATGCTTGCTTTTGTTGTTGTCTGAATAATCTTGATTCGTTGCAATTCGAATCATTTCAGGAATACCAGAAACTGCATTGGCTTTCGCTTTGATATTACTCCCTCTTAATGATTTCGTATCATTGGAATGTGCATATTCATCCGGAAAATCAGTTCCTATAAAAATTTTATCCGAAGATTCTTCAATTTCATAATACTTCCCCACATACTCTTTTAGCAGTTCCTCCACCTGTTCCCAATCCGGATTTCTTCCGTCAAATTTTATATCATTTATTACTAGAATCTTATTTCCATCTGCATCACAAATAATTTGCGGAGACTTTTCTATTCCATCAGAATCTCTGCCTGACATATTTTCGAAACAGATATAATAACTCATCAGGCGCAGGACATATTCCGGCATTTTCCGATTGCCCAATTCCCAATCCTGCAAAGTTCTATACGGAATACCTATATAATCTGCAAATTCTTTACGGTTCATTTTCGTGCTGAGTCGAAGCTTTATTAATTCTTCTTTCATGCAATTCCTCTTTCATATACTTCTGGAGATACATTTTTATACGCAACGCGTATTCATTATACACGATAGGTATGTAATTGGCAACCTCGGCATAAAAATGCCATTGCCCGCCATGCAATATACATGCTGCGGACAATGGCATAAACAAAATTTTTTATTTCCTAATTGAGTAATCTTTTATTTTGCCAGCTGCGCAAGTCTTTCTTTTACCTGATCCATCATTTGGGTATATTTCTCAAGCTTTGCCTTTTCTTCATCGATCTTAGCCTGAGGTGCTTTGCTGATAAAGCGCTCATTGCTCAGCATTCCGTTGACACGGGCAAGCTCTTTTGTCAATCGCTCCTCTTCTTTTTTCAGTCGCTCCAGCTCTTTCTCAAGGTCTACCAACTCTGCGAAAGGCATGTATACCACTGCTTCCGGGATCACTGCTGATACGGCATCCTCACTGATTCCCTCTTTGTCTGCCTGTACATGGACACTGCTTGCATAGCCGAGGGTTGCAAAGAACACTTTTCCGTTCTCAAAAATATCACGCACTTCCGCATTTTCAGATACAACAAATACCTGAGCCTTCTTGCTTGGAGGAACGTTCATGCCTGTGCGGACGTTGCGGATGGCACGGACAGCTTCCTTGATGGTCTCAACTGCCTTTTCGTCTGCCGCAAAATTCCATTCTTCTTTGAATACCGGCCAAGCGGAGATCATAATGGACTCTTCTTCGGACTGGAGTGTGCAGAAGATTTCTTCTGTGATAAACGGCATATAAGGATGCAGGAGTTTCAGTGCATTTGTAAGGACTGTCTTCAGTGTCCAAAGTGCTGCTGCTTTCGTGGTGTCCTCGTCGTTGTAGAGACGCGGTTTTACCATCTCGATATACCAGTCGCAGAACTCTTCCCAGATAAAGTCATATACCTTCTGTACCGCAATACCCAGCTCGTATTTTTCCATATTGTCCGTCACATCTTTTGCAAGTGTGTTGACCTTGGAAAGTATCCACTTGTCTGCACCGGTGAGCGTATTCAAATCGATCTCTGCAGGGACTTCGGCTTTTTCCAGATTCATCATGATAAATCTGGATGCATTCCATACTTTGTTGGCAAAGTTTCTGGACGCTTCCACACGTTCCATATAGAAACGCATATCATTGCCCGGTGCGTTTCCTGTAATCAGTGTCAGACGCAGTGCATCTGCGCCGTACTGGTCGATGATCTCCAGCGGGTCGATGCCGTTTCCGAGGGATTTACTCATCTTACGTCCCTGTGAATCACGTACAAGACCGTGGATCAGTACGTGATGGAAGGGTACCTCTCCTGTTTGCTCAAGAGCGGAGAATACCATACGGATTACCCAGAAGAAAATAATATCATACCCAGTCACAAGGACATCTGTAGGATAGAAGTATTCCAGTTCCGGTGTCTTGTCCGGCCATCCCAGTGTGGAGAAGGGCCACAGTGCAGAAGAGAACCAGGTGTCCAGCGTATCCTCATCCTGTGTGAAATGTGTGCAACCGCACTTCGGGCATACCTGCGGCATCTCTCTTGCTACTACCGTCTCACCGCATTCGTCACAGTAATATGCCGGAATCCGATGTCCCCACCAGAGCTGGCGGGAAATACACCAGTCGCGGATGTTCTCCAGCCAATGGAGGTAGATTTTATCAAAACGCTCCGGAACGAATTTTAAAGAACCGTTTTTCAGAGCCTCGATCGCCGGCTTTGCCATCTCATCCATCTTAACGAACCACTGTGGTTTGATCATAGGCTCAACCGTTGTCTTGCAGCGGTCATGGGTACCTACACTGTGGCTGTGGGGAACTACCTTCACCAGTAAGCCAAGGTCTTCCAGATCC
>JALFIB010000200.1 GCA_022776305.1 Lachnospiraceae bacterium | reverse complement strand
GGCCAGAAACTTACGACATGAGCTGCTCCCCCGAGGCGTGAAGCTGATGCGGGGATGGGCTTGCCATCCCGGTTCTATGATGGCAGGAATAGATGGCAGCTATGCCGGAGCGATCTACATCGGATACCATGCGCCGGGCGGCAGCAATGGCAGTCCACTGGCCCATACCATGAATTATAAGGTGATCCGATCTGTAAAGATCAACGGAAAACTTGCTTCAGAGTTTACGATGAATTCTCTTTATGCGGCGGAACAGGGAGTTCCCTCTGTTTTCATCAGTGGTGATGCATCAATCTGCACACTGGCAGAGGAAGAAGTTCCCGGTATTGGGACAGTGGCAGTAAAAGAGTGCAGGGGCAATTCTACTTTTAACCTGCATCCGGAAGATGCCTGCAGTATGATTCGGGAAGAGGTTGCAAAGGCACTTAGGAAAGAAGTGGCTGTGCGGAGGGTAGATCCGGAACTGGAACTTGAGGTAAGCTTAACCAGCCATCAGGCTGTGCGCAAGGCGCTGATGCATCCGCTGATCCGCCAGACAGGTGACAGTACAGTTTGTTACAAGGCCCATTCCCCAAGGGAGTTGAATGCTATTCTCGATTACATAATAGGATGACTGTGACCTTGTGTAGAGTGCGAAGGCTATATGAAAATTTTGCGGTTTTGAGCCATTTTTGGTCCAAGCCGCATTTTTTATTATAGGTATTTGTAATTTTCTTTTAATAATCGTAAGAATCATACAAAATTTATAAAAATAGAAAAATAAATCGTAAAAAATTATCAAAAAGAAATGTTTTAACCATTTTAAACATATAAATGATTATGTATTATGTATATAAAATAAATACATTAAGCATTAAATTTATTAAAATTAACAGGAGGGTTAGAGAATGAAAAAGAAATGGATGAAACGTATGATTTCTGCATCTGTTACAGCTGCAATGCTCGTGGGATCAATGTCTGCAGCAATGGTAGCACAGGCAGAAGAAGAATTTGACTGGAGAGCGTATGAGGGAACCACAATTGAGATCCAGATGGTTCAGCATACTGCATCAGAAGCAATGGTAAAGAAACTGGAAGAGTTTGAGGAACTGACAGGTATCCATGTTGAGTATTCCATCACACCGGAGAGCAGCTACTTTGATAAAGTATCCACATCTCTGGCAAGTGGATCAGGCAGCCCGGATCTCTTTATGTCAGGTGCTTATCAGCTCTGGGATTACTCAGCAGCTGGTTACGTGGAAGATTTGAGCACCTATCTCAATGATCCGTCCATGCTGATGCCGGATTACGATTACGATGATTTTGTACAGAGTGCAGTTGACGCACTGAAATGGTCAGGCGTTCCGGGTGAACCGGTAGGAAGCGGCGCACAGTTAGGACTTCCGCTTGCATTTGAAGTATACGTAATGGCTTATAATACAAGAGCATTTGAGCAGGTTGGAGTTGAAGTACCGAAGACGATCGACGAACTTCTTGAAGTAAGTGAAAAACTTCAGGGATGGAACGGAGAAAACTCCTATGGCGTTGCAGTTCGTGGTGCACGTGACTGGGGAACCATCCATCCGGCATACATGAGCTGGTTTGCACAGTTTGGTGCAAAGGACTTTGTAGTAGAAGACGATCAGCTGGTATCTCAGGTTAACTCCGAAGAAGCAGTTGCTATGACAGAGTTCTTTGTAGATCTTGTAAAACGCGGCGGAACACCTTCTTGGTCAAAATACACATGGTATGACTGTGGTGTAGACCTTGGAACAGGTAATGCTGCAATCTGTATCGACGCTGACAATAACCCGGTACACCAGAACTGGGAAGGCGCTTCTGAAGAAGCAGGCAACATTGCATTTGCTCCGATGCCGAAAGTTACAGCTGATTGTCCGCAGACATCCAACTACTGGACATGGTCTATCGCTATGAACTCTGCATCCAAGAATAAAGGTGCTGCATGGTACTACATCATGTACTTCACAAGCAAAGATTATGCAAAATTTGCAACAACAGAAGCAAACGTTCTTGACCCGTGCCGTACATCTGTATGGGAATCTCCGGAATTCGAAGAACTGATGGCTTGCCAGCCGGGATACATCGATGCATTCAACGCAACGATCGACAATACAACGATCCTTTTCACACCGCAGCCGTATTTCTTTGAGACAACAACAGAATGGGCAGCAACACTGCAGGATATCGTAGCAGGTGAATATGATTCCGTTCAGGAAGGCCTTGATACATTGAAAGAAACAATGGACGAAGCAGTTTCAGATATCGACCTTTCCTTGTATTGATTAGATGACCGGACTTGTCAATGTACTGAATAATTACCTTGAATCAGGATTTGGTGAAGTACAGATTGCTTAATGTATGATAACTCCGCATCTGGTGGTTTCGCCAGATGCGGTTTTTAAATCCGGAAAATCTTTCGGATACAGAACAGATGGAGGGAACTAAAATGTTTGGAAATAAAAAGAAAAATGCAGAGGTCGATTACAATGAGATTCCTGCCCATATCCGTAGGCGGCCTTACTACATTATTGCTCCCGGACTGATAATTTTGATCGGAATTATGATCCCGTTTATTACGGCTATCGTTTTGTCATTTACGAGTTATTCATTCCGTATGCCAAAGTTCAAATTTGTCGGTCTGAAAAACTGGATCAAGATGTTTACAAGTGACGACTTCTGGCATGCATTAGTTGTGACTTTAAAATACGGGCTTGGCGCAACTGCAGTTGAAATGCTTCTGGGTACCGGTGTTGCGCTTCTCTTGAAAAAGGATACGAGATACAGCAGGATTTTGAAAGTATTGTTTACTTTCCCATTGATGGTTGCTCCTGCGATCGCAGTTCTGATCTGGCAGCTTATGACTTCAAACACAGTAGGTGTTCTGGAAAAGGTACTGAATATTTTTGGGGTATACAATTTCCCCTGGGCGGCATCACACCAAACGGCATTGTTTACTGCGCTTGTCATTGATGCATGGGTAAATACACCGTTCGTGTTGCTGCTTGTGCTGGCAGGTATCCAGTCATTGCCGAAGTCACCCTTTGAAGCAGCGGCAGTAGACGGTGCCAGTGGATGGTTCACATTCAAGACCCTGACCTTCCCCATGCTGAAACCGTTTATGTACATCGCTCTTTTGTTCCGACTTATGGCGGCACTGCAGGAATTCGGTATTATCTATGCGTTGTCAAAAGGAGGACCGGGCGATACGCTGATGAATATTTCACTGACGGCTTATATTACAGGTTTCACATATCAGAAACTTGCAACGGCGCTTCCGTATCTGCTGGTATTATGGTTCATTGTAAATAAGTCGGCGAAATTCCTTGTAAAACGACAACGGCAGCTGGCAAAACAGGCGGCAGGACAGTAAGGAGGTTGTTTCAATGATAGAAGGTAAAAAAAGAGGTGCATGGGGCATCGCAGAACCGATCCTGAGAAATCTCGGACTGACACTGTTCGCAATGTTTGCATTGTTTCCGTTGGTCTGGATGGTTCTGTGTTCCTTTAAATCAGATGCACAAATGTACAATACAGTATTTGCTTTTACACCCACATTAGAAAACTACAAAGCAGTTCTGGTAGGAACAGACTACTTTAAAGCGTTCTTCCAGAATCTGGTGGTGGCAGGCGGTGCGGTACTCGTAACAATCATTGCCGGTGTGCCTTGTGCCTATGCCCTTGCACGCTACAATTTTAAAAAGAAAGAGGACGTGGCGTTCCAGATCCTTTCTTTTAAGTTTGCACCGGAAATCCTTGTCATTCTCCCGGTATTCCTGATCTTCCAGAAGATCGGTCTGTATGATACGTATTTTGGGTTGATCTGGGTATACCAGCTGATCACAATGCCGCTTGTTATCTGGGTAGTGCGCGGCTACTTTGAGGATATCAGTGTGGAGGTGGAGCAGGCTGCACAGCTGGATGGTTATGCGTGGTATGAAATATTTTTCAAAACATTGATTCCGCTGATCAAACCGTGTCTTGTATCATCTGCTCTTCTGGCATTTATTTTTGCATGGAACAGCTTTACATTCCCGCTGATCTTGAGTGGATTTAAGATCCAGACTATTACAATCACAGCGCTTCGGTATATCGCATCCGATACGGTACATTACGGACAGGTTGCAGTTGCATCTACGATTGCCGTACTTCCGGAAGTGGTCGTAGCTCTGTTCATTCAGAATATGTACGGTTCCCGAAGACAGCAGTCATCAGCCGCGTCCCGGATGAAATGTCTGTAGAAAAAGCACTTCTCATTGAGCCTTACGGCTGCTCCAAACATGCAGTGGACCGCGGAAGTATTACAAATGAAGATATCGTAGTAATTTCCGGTGCAGGTACTCTGGGACTTGGAATGATTACATATGCAAGAATGAAAAACCCGAGAAAACTGATAGCCCTTGATATGATGGATGCCCGTCTGGAAAAGGCAAAAGAATTTGGAGCAGATCTGGTTTGGAATCCGGGCAAAATGGATGTAGTTGCTGCCATTAACGAGATTACTGACGGTTATGGATGCGATGTTTATATCGAGGCAACAGGCCATCCGTCCAGTGTTATCCAGGGTATGAGCATGATCCGCAAGCTGGGACGCTTTGTAGAGTTTTCTGTATTTGGTGCGCCGACTACCATGGACTGGTCCATCATCGGTGACCGCAAAGAGCTTGATGTTCTGGGATCTCATTTAAGCCCGTACGCATATCCGTTTGTAATTGAGAATATCACAAATGGAAATTTGAAGACGAATGGCGTAGTTTCCAGCATGTTCCCGATTGAAGAGTGGGAAAAAGGATTTGAATATGCAACTGGTAAACATGGCGACTTTAAAGTTGCTTTGACCTTCTAATTTTATGGTTTTTGTTTAAAAGCAGAGAACGCTGAGGCATATTTGTCTCAGCGTGGCTTTGTATTGGAAAGTAATGTAAGTGGGAGTGGTGGTATGTATCGTATTTTGATCGTCGATGATGAGTTTCTGGTACGGCTGGGGCTGAAAACAACGATTGATTGGAAAAAGCATGGGTATCAGGTAGTGGGAGAAGCATCAAACGGGCAGGAAGCGCTGAAGATGGTGGACACACTGAAGCCGGATATTATACTTGTTGATATAAAAATGCCATCCATGGACGGGCTTGAATTTATTGCCCATGCCAGAAAGATCACAGAACATGTGTCTTTTATTATTCTGACAAATTATGAGAGCTTTCAGTATGCAAAACAAGCGATGCAGCTCGGGGTCTCACAGTATCTGCTAAAATCGGAGATCAATGCAGAAGTCTTGCTGGAAGCACTGGAATCTGTTTGTCAGGGACATGAGGAAAAAGCCAATCGCAGCCACAATGTTGAGTGGGAACGTATGAAATACTTAAGCCGTAACCTTTCAAAAGGGCAGATCAACCGATCCATTGCACCGGAGCGGCTTGAAATTCCGGAGGAAGGCATGTTTCCGGAAGAAGATTATATGGTGGTGAAGTACTACTGCAATATTAGTACCATGACGGAGCAGAGCATTAATATGCTGTCCAAAACCATGATCTCTCTTGTGGAGTCGGAGTATCCAGGATTAACGTATTGCGAGAATCTTTTTCAGCTCCACTATTATATGACCATTATCTTTCCATGTGGGAAGGACGAAGACATTTATACCAGAATCATTGATAAAAGCCAGATGATTGCCAGAAAGATTAAATATTATTTTGATACAGTGATACGAGGCGGAATCAGCGAGAAAAGAGGAGCTTCGGACATCCCGAGATTGCTGAATCAGGCTGAGGAGGCCAGACGAAGGTGCTTTTTCGGTACGGAGCCGTTTATGGTATTCGACAGCGGATTTCAGGTCTACTTAAAAAAGATGGAAAGGGTACACGTAAGTGGTACGAAACTATCACAAATGCTTTCAACGGGCAGTTTTGAAGAAATCTGTGCTTATGTACATGACATTTTCCAGGTTCTGCGCAGCCAGATGAATTATTCCAATGTGAAACATGCTTTTTTTGATTTCCTTTCCAGTGCAAAAACGTATCTGGAAAAGCTGGACGAGGAAACCAGCCATATTTTGGCAAAGCGGTTTGACTATGACAACTGGGATGCGCTGACTTCTGTGGATGAGGCGGAAAAATATCTTTGCGATGCCTTTGAAATGTTGATACAGAGAAACAGTGAGAATGGATCAGAGTACAGCATCAGTATCAGAAAAAGTATTTCGTTCATTGAAGAAAATTATGAAAAAAACATTACCCTTCAGGATGTTGCGGACTATGTATCCATAAGCAAAAACTATCTTTCTATGTTGTTTAAACAGGAGACAGGCATTAATTTTGTTGCGTACTTAAATCATTACAGAATAGAGAAAGCCAAGCAGCTCCTGACTACAACCAATATGAAAATATACGAAATAGCAGACAGTATCGGATTTTACAGTCCTTACTATTTCAGCAAAGTATTTAAAGAACAGACGAAAATGCAGTGCAAAGAATACCGGGAACGGTTTTCTGTAATAGAACAGGGGGAGGCTGAATGAAGAGAAAAAAAGGATTTCCCATTTCCATACAGCTTTTTGTAGGTGTTTTCAGTCTGTCACTGCTGATCGTTGTGATCATCGGGATTGTGACAATGGGTTTTTTCCGTGATGAAATGGAAAACGGTGAGATCAAATATCATCTGGAGATCACAAACAATACAAAAGAGCAGTTTACGGTGCAGATGACCATGATTGATGAGTGTATCTATGAACTGATCAAACTGCCTGCACTACAGGAAGCCATACATAAAATCGACGAAAAGGAGATTTCACAAGAGACGAAAGATGAGATCGAAAATTATATGGATGTGATGGCTTCTATCAATTATAGTATCAACAATGTCCATATTCTTGGGACAAACGGGTTTTGCATATCCACAAACCATATCTTTTCAGATATCAAATGGTTGGAGTATTTCCAGAATTATCTGGGACGGTACCAGAATGAACCGGGCAGAAAAGGTATATGGACCGATTTCCATTCTAGTGAAGAGGACAATTACCTGAGCAGTACTTCCTATATCAAACCGATCTTTGACAGTGAAACGAAGGAAGTATTTGGTATTGCCGTACTGGATATTTCTTATGAGAGTCTCCACAAATTATTCACATCCTCATCCATCCGTATTGATGACAGGGCAGTCATTGTGAATCAGGACGGGAACATCCTGTTTCAGTATCCGCTGCAGGCAGACTACACAGAAGTTTTGAAAAAGTATCCGGAGGTAGTAGAAAAAGGTACGCAGATCGAAGGAAAATTGTATAAGACAGATGTGATCATTGTTTCTGAGAAAATACCCATTGCGGACTGGAGCATTATCCGTTTTGTCAACAAGGATATGGCAACACAGTTGTTCCATGATATGATGTCGGCCATGATCGTAGTGCTTGTTATTGTGGTAAGTATTTCTTTGTGCTATGCCATGATGATGATGCATATGATCACCAGACCGATACGAAAGCTTATGCAGGTGTGCCATAAGGTTGAGCAAGGTGATTTTGATGCCCATGTGGACCTTCCGCGCAAGGACGAGTTCGGTGAGCTGGGCGATACGTTTAATCATATGCTCAGGCAGATCAATCTTCTCTTCGCACAGGAAAAAATCAATCAGGAGCGGAAGGCGGAATTGGAGTACCAGATTTTGGAAGCACAGATCAATCCTCATTTTCTATATAACACACTGGATTCGATCAAGTGGCTGTCCGTGATGCAGGGAGTGGACAATATTGGTGAGATGTGTACTGCCCTGATCAATTTATTGAAGTATAATCTGGGAAAAAAAGAGGGAAATACGATCCTGCAGGATGAACTGGACAGCGTAAATAATTATATTGTCATTCAGAAATACCGTTACAGTGATATTTTTGAATTCACCACATCCATTGATGAGGAAGCTGCCAACTGCAGGGTACTGCGCTTTATCCTCCAGCCCCTTGTGGAAAACTCTATTGTACACGGGTTCGCCGGAGAACGAGTCAATTACCGGATCCACATTTCGGCACGGATTTACGATGACCGGCTTCACATTAAGGTCATCGACAATGGTGCGGGCATGGATCACGAGCGTACGAAGCAGCTCAACAGCGATGAAAAAAAGGGAACTCGTTTCAGCAATATCGGTGTGAAGAATATCAGAGAACGTTTAAGGCTTTATTTTGGCGAAGAGGCCCAGCTGGTATTTGACAGTGAGCCCAATATCGCTACGATAGCGGAGATCATACTCCCTGTCATTTTGGAAACGAAAGACTAAGAACAAACTTTAGACAGACGTAATCGTCAGAAACGAGAAAAGGAGAATGTATTGAGTATGAAACAGAATTTTGAAATAAAAAACGATAGAATACGGGAACAGTTTCTGCAGTATAAAAAAGAGCATCCGGAGAAACTGAAAAGCAGGTTGAAATTTTCATGGAGCAATTGGGGATTTGGCCTGGAGGACTTTGAGGTATCCTGTGACAGGTTGAACCGTGCCGGTATTTCTTATATTGAGCTGCACGGAAACCACTATGGGGCGGATCTGGGATATCGGCCGTCAGAGGTCCGCAAAACCATGGAAGCATATGGGATTCAAGTTGGAGGCGTGTGCGGTATGTTTTCCGCAGATAATGACCTGTCCTCCAATCGGCCGATCCATCGGCAGGCAGCCATCGACTATATCAAACGGGAAGCTGCTTTTACGGCAGAAGTGGGAGGAAAATATATGCTGGTATGTCCGGCGGCAGTGGGGCGCAGTCAAAAATACGATAACAGCGAGCTGGAAAGAAGTATTGACAGCCTTTCCAGAGTAGCAGATGTATTTGTAGACTATGGAATCCGGGCAGCCATCGAGCCGATCCGTTCAGCAGAGACATCACTGGTACATAGTGTGGCAGATGCGCAAGATTATATTGCAAGACTCAATCATCCCGGTGTACAGCACATTAATGGAGATGTGTACCATATGCTGGTAGAAGAGAGCCACATTGGAGAAGCATTGTTAAAAGCGGGAAAACAGTTGACAAATCTTCATATGGCAGATACGAACCGTTGTGCGTTGGGTGAGGGTTCCCTTGATCTGGATATCATCATCATGGCACTGTATCTTCTGGATTACAATAACGATGACAGCTGCTTTGTCACTCCGGAACCCTTAGGACCGGGAGGAGATCCGTATCCGATGCAGCATTCGAAGACGGATCCGGCGATTCTGGACAAACTTGTCTTTGACAGCGTGACGTATTTCAGGGAGCGGGAAGAAGCTGTGCTGTCCATGTAGCTGTATGGATGGAACGGATCCGGTATTTTCGGGAGAAAAAGAGGGACAAAACATACGATGATATGAGAAAGATGTGACCTTGTGCAGAATGCGAAGTCTTTCTGTAAAATTGTAGGTTTGACTGGATAATGTGACTAAAATGTGTTATGCTTAGAAATGTATTGCAGGACCAACTTATCTGCCTCTTATTTTTCTTCAAGTGCAGAGGTTGAAAGGTAAGAAGCAGGTAAAACTAAGGTTTGCAAATCAAACT
>JALFIB010000198.1 GCA_022776305.1 Lachnospiraceae bacterium | reverse complement strand
AGATTTTGTCAACAAAAGAAAAGCAGGGTATGGACTGGATGAGTGCAATTCCGCTGTAGAAGTGAGAAATGCGAAAGTACCGATCTTGATGATCCACGGATCGGCAGACTCCTTTGTCCCCTGTTCCATGTGTGATACCATTTACGAAAACTGCAGTGCTCCCAAAAAGAAACTGATCATTGAAGGGGCTGCACATGTGGAAAGTTATTACAAAGATCCAGAAGCCTAAGCCGGACCAGTTGGCTACCATTATGTTTACATCCGGGACAACGGGAAAAAGCAAGGGCGTTATGCTGACCCACCGCAATCTGGCAGAAAATGCCACCTGCCTTGATATGAAATTGCCGGAGCGGTCCGTCCTCTTATCCGTCCTTCCCATCCATCATGCTTACTGCCTCAGCATGGATATTTTAAAGGGCGTTTCCCTCGGAAGCATTATCTGTATCAATGATTCCCTGATCCGTATGGCAAAGAATATTAAGCTGTTTGCGCCGAATATTATTTTGATGGTCCCCCTCATGATCGAGACCATGGCAAAAAAACTGGAGGATGCAGCAGGGCTTCCGCCGGAAATCGTAAAAAGGGAAGTGTTTGGGGAGCAGTTCCAGACCATCTGCAGCGGAGGGGCATATCTGCCGCCCTCCATGCTGGACTTGTTTGGAAAATACGGCATCACGATTTTGCAGGGATACGGCATGACGGAATGTGCCCCAGTCATCAGTACTTCTGTAAGCTGGAATATCCGCAAAGGTTCCGTAGGCCAGCTTATGCCAAACTGCGAGGCCAAGGTAGTGGACGAAGAACTGTGGGTGAAGGGCAGCAGCGTGATGCAGGGCTACTATAAGATGCCGCAGGAAACAAAGGAGACACTGGTGGACGGCTGGCTGCGCACAGGAGATCTGGGATACGTGGATGAAGAGGGATTTGTTTACCTGACCGGAAGAAAGAAAAACCTGATCATCACAAAAAACGGGGAGAATGTATCGCCGGAAGAGCTGGAAAATAAGATCGGGGAGAACCGCCTTGTTCAGGAGATTCTGGTCCGTGAGAAGGAAGGAATGATTGAAGCTGAGATCTTCCCGGATTATGAATATGCAGGGAAAAAGGGGATCACAGATCTTCAGGCTGCCCTTCAGGAGGTCATCGACCGGTACAATTCCGGAGCACCTTCATACAAAAAAGTGTATCGCTTGAAGGTAAGGGAAACGGAATTCCCCAAAACACCTTCCAAAAAGATCAAACGATATTAGGGAACAAAAAAACTGCCGCAATGCACGGAAACGTGTGCTCCTTTTTTTTACAAAGGGGACGCTAAAATACCGTTGCGTTGCGGCAGTTTTTTGTTTCGCAAAAGGCAGTCTTTGTTCTGCTTTTTAGGCCTAAACGCTGCCCTATGGATTACTGTGCACCAAGGGGTTTCAGTTTTTGATCATAAATCCGTTTCAGCAGTAAGAGTGAAACGGTGATGGAAGCAACCTCGGCGATGGGGAAAGAATACCAGACCGCATCCAGTCCGAAGGCATTTGCAAGGATCCATGCTGCCGGAAGAAGTACAAGAAGCTGGCGGCACACGGACACAATCAGGCTGTAAACGCCATTACCAAGTGCTTGGAAGACAGAACTGATCACGATGCAGAAACCGGCAAAGATATAGCTGAGGCTGATGATCCGAAGAGCATTGCATCCGATGGACATCATATCTTCCGAAGCATTGAATAAACCGAGAAGCACTTCAGGGATCAGGTTGAAAGCTGCCAGACCGAGCATCATCATGCAGAAGGCGATGATACAGCCCAGACGGAAGGCATCTAAAATACGCTTTTTATTTCTTGCTCCATAATTAAATGCAATAATAGGCACGATCCCGTTGTTCATACCGAAGACCGGCATAAAAAAGAAGCTCTGCAGCTTGAAGTAGACCCCGAATACGGCAGCTGCCGTAGAGGAAAACATCAGCAGGATCTTGTTCATGCCAAAGGTCATGACAGAGCCGATGGACATCATCAAAATGGAAGGGACACCTACGGCATAGATGCTCTTCACAGTAGGTCCATGGAACCGCATCTGCTTTAAAGAGAACTGGATCTCTTTATTTTTGCGCAGGTTGAACAGGATACCGAGGAACATCCCCACGATCTGTCCAAATACGGTGGCAGCCGCAGCACCTGCTACGCCCATTTTCGGAAAACCGAAGTATCCGAAGATCAGGATGGGGTCAAAAATAATATTGATGATAGCTCCGGTTCCCTGCGTGATCATAGTAAAAAAAGTAAGTCCGGTGGACTGGAGCAGCCTTTCCATATTGATCTGGAAAAAAAGGCCGAAAGAAAAAATACAGATAATACTCATGTACTGATATCCGTAGGAAAGAATCTGGGTATCGGAAGTCTGTGCCGCAAAAAAGGTCCGTGAACCAAAGATTCCGATCAGGGCAAATACGAGATAACTGCACAGAGTAAGCAAGATACTGGTATTTGCTGCTTTATTCGCCTGTTTAAAGTTTTTTTCACCGAGGCTCCTTGAGAGCAGTGCATTGAGACCTACACCTGTACCGGATGCAACGGCGATCATTAAGTTTTGTACCGGAAAGGCTAAAGAGACTGCGGTCAAGGCATTTTCATTGATATGTGAAACGAAAATACTGTCCACCACATTGTACAAGGCCTGTACCAGCATGGAAATGATCATGGGAAGAGACATGCTGACCACAAGCTGGGGGATCGGCATAGTTCCCATTTTGTTTTCCTTGGGACCTGTTGTTGTGACATTCTTTTGTTCCATTATAATTCCCTCCTATCATAGCATTAGATTATTGTATCGGGAATCTATGGTCTTGTCAATTGGTTCTTATGAGAGTAACATAAATGGTAGAACTCCCCGCCGTATCGGTCTAAAAAACATGTGACCAGAGGGCAGGAGAGGATTTTAGGAGGCGTAAAAATGTCTGTTCGGAAGATTTTTAAGATGCTGCTATTGGTGAACCTAATACAGTTTGCCCTTGGAGCAGGGATCTTGTTTGCCCTGCAGGCCAATCTGCTTTTTTATTCGGAGGAAGTGCTGGACCTGTCTATTTTTCTTGTCCTTTTCAGCAGTCTGCTCTCTGTGATGGGACTGGGCTCCCTGATGCGCTTCCAGAGAAAGAATTATGCAGAGAGTATGGAGAATCTGGAACAGCTCAATATCAAACTGAGAGAGCAGCGCCATGATTATTTAAATCAGGTGCAGATTGTCTACGGTTTGCTGGAGCTGGGAGAATATGAGAGCGCAAGGGATTACATGCGTCCGGTATTCAAAGACATTATGAAAGTGAACCGTGCATTGAAGACATCGCTGCCTGCTGTCAACGCACTGCTTCAGGCAAAAATGGATGCTGCGGAAAAGCAGGGGATCGATTTTTACCTGGAGGTGGGGACACAGCTGAAAAACCTGCCCATCGAACCTTGGGAGCTCTGCAAGGCGCTGGCCAATCTCATCGATAATGCAGTGGCGGCAGTGAGCCAGATAGACGGGGAAAAGCAGATCAAGCTGCAGATGGAAGAAAACCGGGAAGAATATTTATTTTGTGTACAAAACAACGGTCCTGCGATTCCGAAACCACAGCAGAAATTGATTTTTAAACGAGGATATACCACAAAGCAAGGAGAAGGCCACGGAATGGGGCTCTCCATCGTTTCTTCCATCATAAAGGAGGCAGATGGGGAGATTCATCTGGAAAGTGACGAGAGGCAGACGTCGTTTTCCTTCATACTTCCGAAAAAGAATAGTACATTGTGATGTCCGCGGTCGTGGGAGTGGAGCTTGAAGTGATGCACAGGATTTGATGTCCGCGATCGTGGGAGTGTAAAGCTTGGAATAAATGGGATTGGCTGGACTCGTTACATCATGCGACTACAGAAGAGAAAAATGACAATTTAACGTGAAAAATGTATAAATGGCAGAATATATCTTTAACAAAAAATAAATTGCGCTAAAATGTAGATAAGCAAACGCCATGGGAAGGACTTTTAGAAAAATCGCAGAAGTTCTTGAAAAGGCAGAAGGGGGAAGGAATTTGGATGTATGGAGCGTGGTAGGTATTTTGTTTCTGGTAGCAGGATTTATTCTGGTGGGCATTGAGATGGTATTGCCGGGATTTTCCGTGCCGGGTGTCAGCGGGATCATCTGCTTCATAGCAGGAATTTTTATTCTGGCAGATTCGGCTATGGAAGCGGTGGTGATCACTATCGCAGTATTGGCTCTGCTGGGTATCCTGATGGCAGTGATTTTATGGATGTTGTCCCACGGAAAGCTGAAGACACCGATCATCCTTGAGGAGGAGCAGCATACTTCGGAGGGATACTTAAGTTCCAACGACTTAAAGTACCTGCTGGGGAAACAAGGATATGCGGTGACGGATTTAAGGCCTGCAGGCATAGGCCGGTTTGATGAGATCAATTTCGATGTGATGTCAGAATGCAGCTATATTTCCAAAGATACCAAAATCGAGATCATCAAAGTAGAAGGTTCGAAGTTGGTGGTTCAAGCAAAGGGAGGAAAAAAGAATGAGTAATGTATTGGCAAATAATATTGGATGGATCGTTTTGCTCGGAATTATCGGGCTATTGATCGTTTTGTTTTTCGTATTTGTTCCTGTAGGGCTTTGGGTTTCTTCTTTGGCGGCAAATGTAAAGATCAGTATTTTTAATATGATCGGTATGAAACTTCGCCGTGTGAAACCGGCTAAGATCGTAATGCCGCTGATCAAAGCGAGAAAAGCAGGGTTGAACCTCGGTGTGAACCAGTTGGAAGCCCATTATCTGGCAGGCGGTAATGTTGATAATGTGGTGAATGCGCTGATCGCATCAGAGCGGGCAGGCATTGAGCTTGAATTTGAAAAAGCTGCAGCTATCGATCTTGCAGGAAGAAATGTTTTGGAAGCAGTAAAAATGAGCGTTAATCCAAAAGTAATCGAGACGACCAACGTATCGGCAGTGGCAAAAGACGGTATTGAACTTCTTGTAAAAGCCCGCGTAACGGTGCGCGCCGATCTGGAACGTCTGGTGGGCGGTGCCGGGGAGGCAACGGTGCTTGCGAGGATTGGTGAAGGGATTGTCACTACCGTAGGCTCTGCAAATTCCCATAAAGAAGTGCTGGAAAACCCGGACGATATTTCAAAACGCGTACTGAGCAAGGGACTTGATTCCGGAACGGCATTTGAGATCCTTTCTATTGATATTGCAGACATTGACGTGGGCAGGAACATCGGGGCACAGCTTCAGAGCCTTCAGGCAGAGGCAGATAAAAACATTGCTCAGGCAAAAGCAGAAGAGCGCCGTGCCATGGCAGTTGCAAAAGAGCAGGAAATGCGTGCTTACGTTGTGGAAGCAGAGGCAGAGGTGCCGAAAGCATTGGCATATGCCTTGCGCGAAGGTAAACTGGGTGTGATGGATTATTACGAACTGCAGAATTTAAAAGCAGATACCCAGATGCGTGAAACCATTGGAGGATCTGACGGGGAAAAGACCGTATTTGAGTAGGTGAGATTTTATGGTAGGCCAGAATTTTGGAATGAAACAGAAGCAGTTGCTGGACATGCAGCTGGCGAATATGCAAGGGATAAGCGGGCAGCTGTCGCATCTACAGTTATCAAGAAAGCAGGAGAAACCATTCGTGCCAACAACCGGAAAAAAGAAACGGACAAAAGGCAGAAAAAACCATGAGATCCTGCAAAAGAGCAAAGAGGATTCGGCTAAGATCCTGCAGGAAGAGGAAACTTCGGAGACCGGAAATTTGAGAGCAGCAGGGATGCCGGGAGGCGGTAATCCGAGAGCAGCAGGGATGCCGGGAGGCAATTATCCAAAAGCGTCCGGGATATCTTCCACCAAGATTCACCAAGAGTATAAGATCACAGAGGGTGTGCGTAGGATAACTGCGGATAAACAGCGTTTGCGAGAGGCTGTTGTGTTTGCTGAGGTCTTAGGAGAACCAGCCTATAAACGACATAGAAAAAGAAGGGTGAACCGTTTTTATGGCAATCAAAGTCATGTTGATTGAGGATGAGGCAGGTATGCGGATTCTTCTTCGAAAAATCATAGAAAAACATCAGGA
>JALFIB010000189.1 GCA_022776305.1 Lachnospiraceae bacterium | reverse complement strand
AGAGAAAGACGTGTCTTTGGGAACACTGTTTTGGACTTTTGCAAAAATGGGCGTTATGACCTTTGGCGGCGGTTACGCCATGCTTCCTATTTTGCAGCGGGAAGTGGTAGAAAACAAGCATTGGGCTACGGAAGAGGAGATTATTGATTATTATGCCATCGGACAGTGTACGCCCGGTATTATCGCAGTGAACACTGCAACTTTTATTGGGCAGAAAAAAAGGGGAGCTGCCGGAGGGATCATGGCAACCCTCGGAGTGGTATTCCCTTCGCTGATCATTATTTCGATCTTGGCATCCCTAGTCACAAATTTTTCCCATCTGACTTGGGTGCAGAATGCTTTTGCAGGTATTCAGGTATGTGTCTGTGTGTTGATTTTTAACGCAGTGATGAAGCTGCTGAAAAAATCTGTAGTAGATAAACGGACTGCCGTTATTTTTATCCTGGTAATGCTGGGGTCTGTCTTTTCAGGTGTATCACCCATTTGGTTTGTCATCATCTCTGCTTTCGCAGGTATCCTTCTTAAGAATCTGGAGGTGAAGACAAAATGATGGTCTATTTACAGTTATTTTGGGAATTCTTTAAGACTGGCCTGTTTGCTGTAGGCGGCGGGATGGCCACACTGCCTTTCTTGAAAAATATTGGGGAAACCACCGGATGGTATACGTACAAGGATCTGATGAATATGCTGGCAGTGTCAGAGTCTACGCCGGGGCCCATCGGAATCAACATGGCTACTTATGTGGGATTTACGGTAAAAGGTGTCCCGGGAGCCATCATTGCCACCATAGGAGAGATCACCCCATCCATTATCGTTATCCTGATCGTGGCTACCATGCTGAAAAAATTCCGGAACAGTAAGCTGGTGGAAAACGCATTTTATGGCCTCAGGCCGGCATCTACCGGTCTGATCGGAGCAGCTTGTGTCACGGTAGTGCTGGAGGTGCTTCTGCACATTTCCATCCAAAAGCCGGAGGGAAGCTTCTGGAATACTTTCTCATTAGCCGGAGGAGGAAGCTTATTTAACTGGCCGGGAATTGTGCTGGCGGCAGTTCTGCTTATCTTTACCAACTGGGTGAAACCCACGAAAAAATTGCACCCGATCGTGTTTATTTTGTTTTCCGCGGTAGTCGGCGTAGTGATCGGGGCAGTGGCTTAGGCAGATGAGCGATTGAATTGTTTTGGTTGTATCATGTATGAAAAAAATATTTGAAAGCAGATATTTGTTTTTTATAAATATTGACCGCATAGTCAAAAAGTAGTATTATTGACTGTGCGGTCAATTTACGTGGAGGAGTATATGAAAAAAGAAGAAAAAACAGAGCTTACAAAAAATAAAATCTATGCAGCGGCGATGCAGGAATTTGGAACAAAAGGATACGCTGCCGGTGCAATCAATAATATTTGCAAATCCGGTATCAATAAAGGATTGATCTACCACAATTTTAAAGACAAGGATGATCTGTATCTTGCATGTGTCCAAAAAAGCTGCGATCATTTGCTTTTATACGTTTCAGGGGCTATGGAAAGTGTATGCTTTGTGGAATACATGAGCGCCAGAATGCGGTTTTTTACAGAACACGAGATGGAAGCAGCAGTCTTTTTGGAAGCAAGGACGAATCCACCCAAACATTTAGAAAAGCAGATCAGTAAAGCTTGTTCCGAATTCGATGAGCTGAATAAAGAGGTGTTTGAAAAGGAACTGGGATGCGTGGAACTGAGGGCAGGGGTTTCCAGAGAGGATGCCTTGCAGTATTTTTTTGATGTGCAGAAAATATATAATTTTAATTTTACGAAAAAATTTGACTCAGTCACCTCACCTCAGGAGAGGATAGCACTGCATGAGGCAAACATTAAGAAAACCTTTGACCTGCTGCTGTATGGTATTGCAAAAGGAGGAAGAGAAGCATGATAAAAAATTTATTATTCTGGCTGGCAGCATTGGCTATTGCATTTTTAGCCGGAAAAGCTGTGAGTAAATTGAAACTTCCGGCAATTTTAGGATGGCTGGTTGCCGGTATGTTGCTGGGACCGAATGCTTTTAAGCTTGTTTCTCAGGAAACACTAGATACATTTTGGTATAAAACTATAATTATGTGGATGCAGTGTGCATTTGGAATTATGCTCGGTACGGAGCTTGTATGGAACAAGATTAAGCATTACGGAAAAGCACTGGTCGTTACCACATTGACTCAGTCCCTTGGCACTTTTGCACTGGTATCATTGGTGTTTGGGATTTTGTTCCAATGCACGGGAGTTCCGGTCTATCTGGCCTTTGCTTTTGGAGGCATTGCTCTTGCCACAGCTCCTGCCCCGGCCCTTTCCATCGTCAATGAATTTCATACGAAGGGTCCAGTTACAGACACGCTTCTTCCCATGGCTGTCTTGGATGATATTGTTGGAATTGCTGTATTTTTCACAGTGAACGCATTTATTACAAGAACGGTTTCAGGGGGGAGTGTTTCACTGGCAATGATTCCTTTGATGATTTTTGTGCCTATTTTAGTGGGAGCGGCAGTGGGAATCATTGCCGGTATCATACTGAAAAGAACAGAGGGAAAAGCTGGAATTTTAACTGTTTTATGTGTGGGAATCACTTTGACAGCAATGATCGGCTATTTCCTTAACACGAAGGTATTTATCAATATCACATTGAATTATATGCTGATGGGCGTTGCTTTCTCAGCGGTGTTTTCCAATATGATCCCTGAAGAAAAATTAATGGATATTGACCGATATTTTCATCCTATTTTAGCCATTTGCCTGTTGGGGGCTATCGTGGATCTGGGTGCACCTCTTGACTATCACCTGATCCTTGGAGCAGGATTGTATACCTTTATCTATATTGCAGTCCGGGCGTGCGGAAAATATTTTGGTGCACGGTTAGGGGCAAAATGGATGAAGATGCCCGAAACAGTCCAAAAATACCTTGGATTTACCCTTTTGCCCCATTCCGGAGTATCACTTGTATTCACAGGGATCGTCTGCGCTTCTTTGGAAGGCGGAGGCCAGTCGTCTCTTGCGGTGATCGTAAAAGGAACCATTGCAGCTGCGGCAGTGATCAATGAGATTATAGCTGTGATCATGGCGAAAAAAGGGTTTACTTTGGCAGGGGAAATCAACGGAAAAACAGCAAATAGAAAGACGATGAATAAATCGGCGGCTTCTGGCCGATAATCAAGACTGCGCAAAAAGAATATATGCATATTTTAAAACCACCTGTACAGATTATGGAATAAAAATGTTTCAAATAAAAGTCTGGAGGGTGGTTTTTTCATGGATTCTATTTGGAGTAAAACAGAAGAAATGCGGAAATTTCCAAGAACTCAGGGGATTTGCCCAAAAGTATTATCTCTTGGCAAAGGAGGTGGGATTCTGGGCGGCACAGGACTGCATGAGCCTTGACGGAATTCCCTATATCGGGCGATATTCCAAAAACCTGCCCAACTGTTTTGGGGCATTAGGCTTCAACAAATGGGCTGTGCGCTGAAATGGAATCTGGCGGAACATTCCTGGGACTGTCCCTGCCACGGATCGAGATTTGATGAGGCAGGGAAAGTGCTGGACAATCCGGCAAATGGGGATCTTGACTGAAAATGTAAGTTGCACCTGTTGCACTGAGATGGTAGACTCTAGGAAAGACGGATTTTTTCCGAAAAAGGATTTTCTGTACAAGGGGTGGCTGACAGTGAAGATTTTAATGATTGAGGATGATTTGGGCTTAAACCGCGGTATTTCTTTTGCTTTGGCGCAGGAAGGCTATGAAGTGGTGACGGCAGAAAATATGGAAAAGGGACTTAAACTTTTTGAGATGGAGCATCCGGATGCCATCCTGCTGGATCTGAACCTGCCGGACGGTGACGGGATCCAGCTTTGCCAAA
>JALFIB010000184.1 GCA_022776305.1 Lachnospiraceae bacterium | reverse complement strand
CCCAAGGGTTGGGCTGTTCGCCCATTAAAGCGGTACGCGAGCTGGGTTCAGAACGTCGTGAGACAGTTCGGTCCCTATCCGGCGCGGGCGTAGGATATTTGAGAGGAGCTGCCCTTAGTACGAGAGGACCGGGGTGGACTGGCCTCTGGTGTACCGGTTGTCATGCCAATGGCACGGCCGGGTAGCCAAGCCGGGCAGGGATAAACGCTGAAGGCATCTAAGCGTGAAGCCCCCCTCAAGATGAGATATCCCAAGACCCCTTGAAGAACACGAGGTAGATAGGGCAAGGGTGGAAGTGCAGTAATGCATGGAGCTGATTGCTACTAATAGGTCGCAAGCTTATCCAAAAGAACGGTAGGGTAACAAAGTAAAAGGTGTAGGGTATTATGTTCTGTATGTGGTTTTGAAGGTATATTATCTTCTATATAATGGCCCAGTGGCTCAGTTGGTTAGAGCGTCGCCCTGTCACGGCGAAGGTCGAGAGTTCGAGTCTCTTCTGGGTCGTTGATTGGACAATATGGGGTCTTAGCTCAGCTGGGAGAGCATCTGCCTTACAAGCAGAGGGTCATAGGTTCGAGCCCTATAGGCCCCACTTCCAATCAATTGCCGAATGATTGGCAAAAAAATATATGCCGATGTGGCTCAATTGGCAGAGCAGCTGATTTGTAATCAGCAGGTTATCGGTTCGAGTCCGATCATCGGCTTATATTATGGATGGGTTCCCGAGCGGCCAAAGGGGGCAGACTGTAAATCTGTTGTCGACGACTTCGAAGGTTCGAATCCTTCCCCATCCACTCACTATTATTAGTGAAAGACAATTTCATATCGCGGGATGGAGCAGTCTGGAAGCTCGTCGGGCGCATAACCCGAAGGTCGTAGGTTCAATTCCTACTCCCGCAACTCAGTAAATTTACTGTAAAAAAATAATATGCCCAGATAGCTCAGTTGGTAGAGCAGAGGACTGAAAATCCTCGTGTCGCTGGTTCGATTCCGGCTCTGGGCATGCTGTTTATGTAAAACAGATGGGATATTAGCTCAGTCGGTAGAGCACTTGACTTTTAATCAAGTTGTCCGGGGTTCGAATCCCCGATGTCTCATGATAAGAGGATGGAAGTATTGAAAATCAGTACTTCCATTTTTTACGTTATAGATAATTTCGATTTCTTATAGGGACTTGCAAAGAGTCAATTTGTGAGTCTTGTTCTATTATCTTACATGAAAAGAAGTAACTTTATATTAATACATATACAAAACGGGAGTGATCATCATGAAGGTACTGGTTGTTGTTGATATGCAGAATGATTTTATTGACGGTGCTTTAGGAACAGAAGAGGCAAAACAAATTGTAGGATCTGTAAAAAGGAAAGTTGAACGATCCATATCAGAAGGGAGTCTTGTTATTTACACAAGAGATACCCATTATGAAGATTATTTAGATACACAAGAAGGGAAAAACCTTCCTGTCATCCATTGCGTGAAAGGAACTTCCGGATGGGAAATTTCAAAATGTGTATTTTTAGAGGGAAGCCCTGTTATTGATAAGCCTTCTTTTGGATCCTTGGAACTGGCTGATTATATATCTAATGTAGAGGGATTAGAAGAAATTGAGCTTATAGGATTGTGCACGGATATTTGTGTTATTTCAAATGCGATGATATTAAAGGCAAAGTTTCCGGAAAAGACCATAGCGGTAGATGCATCCTGCTGTGCGGGCGTGACCCCTAAGAGCCATGAAAATGCTTTAGATGCCATGGAGATGTGCCAGATAAAAATCAGGAATCGAGAATAGGATTTTTTAAGGAAATTAGAAATTTAGCTATTACAACAAAAGATTAGAAAATTCAGTGTGTTTCTATTAGAAATAAAGGAAAAAGTGTAAAAGTGTGCTTTTTGATGTTTTGTAAAGTCGTATGATTGAGAGAAGTACACTTTTTCATTGACAACATGTATACCGAACGGTATAATCATAATTAATAAAAACAAATAGTCAGCTATTATAAGGTGACCGGTCAGGATATGTGGAAAGGATGGCGGCCATGGAAAATAGAATGCTTATTATGGAATGTGCAAAAGAATTATTCTATGAAAAGGGTTATGATGCTGTTGGCGTCCAGGAAATTGTTGACCGTGCAGGTATTACGAAACCTACTCTTTATTATTACTTTGGAAGTAAGCTTGGATTGCTCAGGACACTTATGGATACAAAGTTTGATGTATTCCGGGGACTGGTAAAGGAATCCGTGAAAGAAAATCAGGATATCAGAGAAGTTTTGTATCGTCTGGCAAATGCTTTTTGTGATTTTTTTGAAAAGGACAGGGAATTCTATATGCTGATGATGGCATTGTTTTATTCTGCCAGAAAAAACGATGCATATCAGGTGGTAAAGCCTTTTGTAGTTGAGTTTTATGAGACGGTTGTGCGAGTGTTTGAAAATGCGGCGGACCAGCTGGGAAATATGAATGGACGTCAAAAGCAGTTTGCGATCGGCTTTATTGGGACCATCAATCATTATATTTTACTCCAGTGTGAGGTGGATCCGGCCCATGAGGAAGAAATAGATGAACAGCAGATCACTTCGCTTGTGAACCAGTTTATGTATGGAATTTTCACGTAAAATATGAGGAGCATTTATGAGTTGGGCCATCGGCGGACCGCAGAGGCGCGCAGATGAAAGCTCCTTCGGAGCGCGCCTCGCGGCAAGTACGCCGGTGGCGTACTTGAAATTTGAAAAATAGAGAGGAAAAAGGAGAGAAAATGAGTTATTGGTATGAAAATGCTGTATTTTATCACATGTATCCGCTGGGTATGAGCGGAGCACCTTTTGAAAATAAAGAACAGGATATAGTCCATCGCTTTGATGATTTAAAAAAATGGATCCCACACATAAAAGATTTATGCTGCGATGCCATTTATATAGGGCCTCTGTTTGAGTCCACTTCCCACGGATATGACACAAGGGATTATAAGATCGTAGACCGAAGGCTGGGAGATAATGAAGATTTTAAGAGTTTTGTGCAGATGGCTCATGAAGCAGGATTAAAAATTGTTGTGGACGGTGTATTCAACCATACCGGAAGGGAATTCTTTGCATTCCGCGATATACAGCAGAATAGGGAAGGATCCAGATATTGTGGATGGTATAAGGGTATTAATTTTGGATGGAATACTCCTTACAATGATGGATTTGGTTATGAAGCCTGGAGAAATTGTTTTGAGCTTGTAAATTTGAACCTGCAGAATCGGGAAGTAAAAGATTACTTGTTTGATGTTATCCGTTTTTGGATCCATGAGTTTGATATAGACGGTATCCGGTTGGATTGTGCGGATTGTCTTGACTTTGACTTTATGAAAGAAATGCGTTATATTACAACAAATGAAAAGTCTGATTTTTGGCTTATGGGTGAAGTGATCCATGGGGATTACAGCCGCTGGGCAAATAATGAAATGCTCCACTCAGTGACAAACTATGAGCTTCATAAAGGCTTATATTCAGGGCATAACGACCACAATTATTTTGAGATCGCCCATACGATACGGAGACAGTTTGACGGAAATGGCGGGCTCTACCGCGGCAGGATCCTTTACTCTTTTGTAGACAATCACGATGTGGACAGAATCATTTCAAAATTGAATGATAAACGAAACCTGAAGTCCGTTTACACGTTGCTTTATACATTGCCCGGCAATCCTTCGATTTATTATGGTTCTGAATGGGGAGTAGAGGGAAGGAAAGCAAATGGAGGGGATCCGGCACTGCGTCCTTATCTTGATCTGGAGGAAATGGAAGAAAACCCGCCGATTCCGTGGCTTCCGGAATATTTGAAGTTTCTCGGGAAATGCCGGGAAGAGCATCCTGTTATGGGAGCGGGAAGATATCAGGAGATTTCATTGACTACAAGGCAGTATGCATATGCCAGGATCGGAGAACAGGAAACTATTTTAGTTTTGGCAAATAATGATGAAAACGAAGCGGCGATGTCCGTTTCCTTGCCGGTTGGCGCCAGTGAGATCATAAACCTTGAAACGGAAGAAGCAGTGGCTGCAGATGGAGGAAGAGTCCATATGACCATACCTGCAGGGGGAAGTGCACTTCTTTTGCTAAAAAAATAATAAGCCAGAGAAATGGCTGAACGGAAAGACGAGTCTTGCTCGGCATCAAAAAGGCAGAGATGAGAGATGCCATTAATCATAGAATAGGGAAGGTATAAGGAGAAATAGCATATGGCTGGAAGAACGAAAAAAACCCAGACAGCAAAGACGGGCAGCGCTAAGAAAAAAGAAACAAAGTTTATTACAGAGCTGGACCAATACTTATTTGGAACTGGAACCCATTATGACATTTACAAAAAGCTTGGTGCCCATCCTATGGAATGGAGAGGAAAGAGTGGAACACGTTTTGCTGTTTGGGCGCCTCATGCAAAAGATGTGTATTTGATTGGATCATTTAATGACTGGGATGAGACCAAACATCCGATGAAAAGGCTGGAGCCCCTTGGAATTTACGAATTATTTGTTCCAAACGTAAAGGAAGGAGAGATCTATAAGTATTTGATCGTTACGCCGGATGGAAGAAAGATCTATAAAGCGGATCCCTTTGCAAATTATGCGGAAATCCGTCCGGGTACAGCTTCAAAGGTTTTTGATATTACAAAGATTAAATGGTCAGATTCTGTTTGGATGGATAAGAGAAAAGAGTTTGATCAGGATAAGAGCCCCATTGCAATTTATGAAGTCCATCCGGGAAGCTGGAAAAAACATGCCCATGGTCCGGATGAAACGGGATTTTATAATTACCGGGAATTAGCCCGTGAATTGACGGATTACGTAAAAACCATGGGTTATACCCATGTCGAACTGATCGGTATAGCAGAGCATCCCTTTGATGGCTCCTGGGGATATCAGGTAACGGGCTATTATGCGCCCACATCACGTTATGGGACACCGGAAGATTTTGCTTATTTTGTAAATTATCTTCATCGCCATAAGATCGGTGTCATTCTTGACTGGGTACCGGCACATTTTCCGAGGGACGCACAAGGACTTGCTGAATTTGACGGCACCTGCCTTTATGAGTATGCAGATCCCCGAAAAGGTGAGCATCCCGACTGGGGTACTAAGATTTTCGATTATGGAAAAAATGAAGTGAAGAATTTCCTGATCGCCAATGCCATTTACTGGATCGAGCAATTCCACGTAGACGGGCTGCGTGTGGACGCTGTAGCTTCCATGCTTTATCTCGATTATGGAAAACGTGACGGCCAATGGGTGGCAAATAAATACGGCGGCAATAAAAACCTTGAGGCAATTGAGTTTTTCAAACATTTAAATAGTTTGATGGTGGGAAGATATCCGGGTATTATGATGATCGCCGAGGAATCCACAGCATGGCCCAGGGTAACAGGCAAACCGGAAGATGACGGATTGGGATTTACCATGAAATGGAACATGGGCTGGATGCATGATTTCCTTGAATACATGAAGCTTGATCCTTATTTCCGCCAGTACAACCACAATAAAATGACGTTTGCAATGACGTATGCTTATTCTGAGCGATACGTGCTTGTCCTTTCCCATGATGAGGTGGTACATTTGAAATGTTCCATGATCAATAAGATGCCCGGTTTGTATGATGACAAATTTGCAAACTTAAAAGCCGGTTATTCCTTCATGTTCGGACATCCGGGCAAAAAGCTCTTGTTTATGGGGCAGGATTTTGCACAGTTTCAGGAATGGAGTGAGGAACGTGAGCTTGACTGGTATTTGTTAGGAGAAGAGAAACACCAGCAGATGCAGAATTACGTGAAAGCACTGCTTAAGCTGTACGCGAAGACGCCTGCCATGTATCAGGCAGACTGCAGGCCTGACGGATTTGAATGGATCAACCCAGATGACAACAGCAGAAGTATTTTCAGTTTTGTTCGCCATTCAGAAGACGGCAAGAGCAACCTGTTATTTGTTATCAACTTCACTCCCGTCCCGAGGCCGGATTACCGCGTAGGTGTGCCAAGAAGAAAACAGTACAAACTGGTCTTAAACAGCGATGCGGCAGAATTTGGCGGCAGCGGCAAGGAGCAGCCGGAGGTTTATAAAGCAGTTAAACAAGAATGTGACGGAAGGGACTATTCCTTTGCATATGACCTGCCGGCGTATGGCGTAGCTGTTTTCAAATTCTAAAACGTAATTCTAAAAAGTTTTTCTGTAAAAAAGAGGTTTCAATTGTAAAATTATAAAAAATAGGGTATGATTATGGAAGATTTAAAAATGGCGCCATGTTTCATACCCTTTGGTTTTATTTGTAATAAATATTTTTTCCGGGGTTATGCTTTTAGTAGAAAAGGATGTGAAACCATGATTTCAGGACAAGTGTTACAGAATACATTAGATGAATTACATACAATTACGAAAGTAGATTTTATTCTTTATGATACAGATGGAAATGAGATGGCTTCTACTTTGCAATCGGAAAGTATAAGGTTAGAAGCGATCCTTCAGTTTGCTGCTTCACCGGCGGACAGCCAGGTGGTACAGGATTCACACTTTTTCAAAGTGTTTGATGACAAAAAATTGGAGTATATATTAGTTTCCCAAGGAAAATCAGGAGATGCTTATATGCTGGGCCGGGTTGCGGTCAGCCAGATCCAGAACCTCATTGTGGCATACAGGGAGCGGTTTGACAAAAATAATTATATCCAAAACCTCCTTCTGGACAACCTGCTTTCCATCGATATTTATAATCGGGCCAGAAAGCTTCATATTGAGGCAGAGGCCCGCAGGATCGTCTACCTGATCGAGACGAAGACGGAAAAAGACAATACGGCCATGGAGATCGTAAAAGGATTGTTTGGCAGTAAGACGAAAGATTTTATTACAGCCGTAGACGAAAAGAGTATTATCATCGTTCAGGAATTAAAAGACGATGAGGATTATGACTACATTGAGCAGACAGCGAAAATGCTGCGGGATATGCTGAATACTGAAGCGATGTCAAGCGTGAAGATCGCTTATGGTACCATTGTCAATGAGATCACACAGGTCTCCCGCTCTTATAAAGAAGCAAAAATGGCATTGGATGTGGGTAAGATTTTTTATATGGAAAAATCAATTGTTGCGTACAATACACTGGGCATAGGTCGTCTGATCTACCAGCTGCCCCTGCCCCTTTGCCGTATGTTTATGAAAGAGGTTTTCAAATCAGATGCCACACCGGATACTTTTGACGAGGAAACCATGGTAACCATCAATAAGTTTTTTGAAAACAGCCTGAACGTATCGGAGACGGCAAGGCAGCTGTATATCCACCGCAATACATTAGTGTACCGTTTAGAGAAGCTGCAGAAGAGCACAGGACTTGACATCCGGGTGTTTGATGATGCATTGACCTTTAAGATAGCTATGATGGTTGTAAATTATATGAAATACATGGAAAAAGAACATTGATGGACAGAAAATGAAGAATGGCTGCGCAGTACCTTGCGATACTGTACAGCCATTCTTTTTACATATAAAAAGTATTAGGCCCTAAAATTTAGAAAGCTCAAGTTTTTTTACAAGATAATCCATCAGGATCGGCTGGCAGTATGACGGGAAGTCGAAAATATTTCCTTCGCTGCCGTATTTCTGGCCGAAATCTTTTAATGTGTCATAGTAGAGCTGGAAGAATTCCGTACCAACGTTGAATTTATTGATACCGTGTGTGAACGCCTGATCTAACTGGTCATTCGGAATACCGCTGCCGCCGTGGAGTACCAGAGGAGTGTCTGTTGCAGCGTTGATCTCACTGAGCCTGTTGATGTCAAGGTGAGGGGTCTGTTTGTAAACACCGTGGGCGCTTCCGATTGCAACTGCAAGTGCATCACATGTACTTCTTGTAATAAAGTCAGCTGCAACGTCCGGCTGTGTATAAAGGTCCAGGTTGCTCTGGTCTGTGACAGTTGCTGCAAATCCCACATGTCCCAGCTCTGCTTCAACAGCAACGCCGAATGCATGGGCAACATCAGCAACTCTCTTTGTGTTTGCAATGTTCTCTTCCAGAGGCAGCATGGAACCGTCATACATGACACAAGAGAAGCCAGCTCTGATGGCACGGATGATATAGTTGAAATCCTGGCAGTGGTCAAGATGAAGGCCTACCGGAGTCTTAACTTCAGCAGCAACACTTTGAACAGCAGCAGCAAAGGATTCAGGAGTACACCAGTTGTTTAATTCTGCATGTTCAGGATAAAGCATGCAGAGAACTGGTTTATTTACTTTTTCTGCAGCATGGATAACGGAGTAGATCTGGTTATAATCTACACAGTTAAAAGCGATCACAGAAGTGTTGGCGTCACTTGCCATTTTGAGTATTTCTTTTACAGGTGTTATCATGGTTTTTTATCCTTTCTTTAAAGTGTTTATTTAGTAACTGCTCCGTGTGTATCAGGCAGCTGCTATTTGGTTTATCTGGTCATGATTCTGACGAAAAAGCTTCTGATAAAGCTTCAAAGATCAGGGAAGTGGATACGGCTCCGGAATCGGCGTGGCCGTATGTCTTGTCCCTGAAATTTTTAGATCGTCCTTTTCTAGATATCATATTCTTTGATTTTTCCACTCCCTCTTTCGCTGCAAGCTGTGCTTCCATGAAAGCATCTTCAATGGTTTTTCCTTCCTGTGAAGAGTTTTTCAGTGATTCGCAGGCCTCGATGAGGGCATCGTACATGGTCTTGTCACCACGTTCTACTTTTCCTCTTTGCTGGATCTTAGATGTACTGATGGCAAAATATTCTGCCAGGTCAGAAAGTGACAGCACTTCTTTCTTTTCAAGAGCTGGAAGCCCTCCGATAAAGAGGGTGCCGAAGATTACTCCGGAAGTACCTCCCATAACGCGGATCAGGGCCATTCCGGCATCTTTAAACAAATCGTAAGGTATTCTTTTCTCCTGCATATAATCACATTTGGAAAGCTCTTTTTTCATGGCACTGAATCCGATACGCATTCCAAAACCGTGGTCTCCGTCACCAATGATGGTGTCAAGCTCTGTGAGCATCGGCTCAGCGTCAATAATCTTGTCACAGACGTGTAGCAGTGCCTTTTGAAGCTGGGCGACATTTATATTTTGCATAAACCTGATCCCCCTTATTATACAATAAATGAATCGGTAAAGCACCGCTTTTGCATAAACGGATCGATTCGTTCATCGGCGCAAAGCATCGTAACGGAAAATCCGTATGATTCGGACATGCGGTCATAATATCCCACGCTCATTTGATGTACAGGTATTTTGGACTGGGAATAATTGTGAAGATGCTTGGCAAGTATGAAGGAATCCTCGTAAAGCGTATGGTGGTTACGGTTAATAAGCAGATAGATCTTTTCGTTTGCCTTGGGCTTTAAGTCTTCAAATAAAAGATCATAGGAAAGTTGTGCAGAATCTTCTAGTGTAAAGCGGTTTTCGTAGACAAGACGTGCAGGCTCTCCTGAAATGCCCTCTCCAAGCATGGTCAGCTTCTTTTCAAAATCATAAGTAAGCATAACGCTGCTCATCCGGTCGTTTACGTGTTCCATCAGGCTTGCTACCTCTTCTAAGGAGGCTCCGGTCCTGGCACAGGCGGCTGCAATTTTTACTGCGAAAAGGAGGCCAATGGAACCGGTCCGCTCGCTTCTCGGTGCATCGGAAGGAACGGAAAGGCAATCATCACGAATAGGGAGCTGATATCCTTTATAGCCTTCTGTTTCGATCAGTTCAAGGGCAAGGTCATTGTTCAGCCAGTCTCCCATGAAATTATTGTAAATAAACAAATAGCCGTGGGGGCTGTTAATTTTTTTCACAACTTCATAGATATCGTAAGCGCTGGGGGCTGTGCAGATGTTTCCGTTTACAGCTGCGTCAGCAAGATCAGGACTTGCAATGAATGAGTTAGAAAATGGACCGCCGCCTCCGCCTGAGCTGACGATCAAATTTACGCGGTTCGGATCATAGGAATTCGAAAGAAGTACCCGGCCGTTAAAAGAATCCGGCAGTGTATGTACGAATTCCGGATATACAAGTGCCAGTCCGTCTGCGCATTCTTGTGTAATATGATCCGGGTTTGCAAGATATTGCATATCATCCCTCCTTTTTATACTATATTTTCAACATTTTTAATAGCTACATTATTAACGATATTAAGGTCAAAAGATGCCATACGGATTGTTCCGTGCTTCGCACTCCCACGTCTCCGCTCCGCTTCGGTCGGGCTAAACGGATGTCCCCCGGACATCCAGCACCCTGCCTAATATTCGGATATCGTGGGGTATGCACCCCACTTTTATCCTCATATTTGGGCGGGCCATTAAGTCATATAACCACTCATGTGCAAGCACATCGTGGTTAATGA
>JALFIB010000146.1 GCA_022776305.1 Lachnospiraceae bacterium | reverse complement strand
CTTTGCTTTTTCAGGAGTATTGGCAGGATTGTTTGATGGTAAGGGCAGGAGGGGGAAAAGGTAGGAGTGTTGCTTCGGCGGAAGGCCATAGGGATGATTCACTGGTGTTGGCATATCTTGACTTCCCCTGTTACTTTAAGTATGTGACAAACCATGGAATGGAGACTGGGGGCAAGACTCTGGTGGCATACTGTGTCTATAATCCGTTGGAAGGCCCGGACGGAGTCCCCTATATTCCGCAGGATTCGGGGGCTTTTTCCAAAGAGATCACGTATTGCCTTTATAACGGCTGCCGCTATCGGGGGAGTACTTCCTACAACTCTGCCTATTCTACAGGCGATTGGAAAAAAGATTATTACATTACCCAGATTGCCATCCATATCATCAATAACCAGCAGGGAAGAGAGAGCTCGATCATGGGCTCTGTCAATAAATCTAAGGATACGCAGGTCTATAACCTGATCAATAAGATGGTGAAAGATGCGTACGCAGACAGTACCATAAGCAGTACAACAAACCAGACAAAGCAAGTAACCTATCAGATCACGCCTGTGTCCCAAGGAGAATGGATCCGCCAAAGTGACGGCACATGGCGTACAGCAAAAGATTATGTGTGCGCTTCCAACCATGGGGAACGGGTCGTAAGCGTCAGCAGGGTCTTAAGTTCCAATGCGCCGGAGGGTATTACTGTTCAAGAAAACCAGAGCGGAAATGTCCTTTCTTCCTTTTATTTAAAAGCCACGGATGCAGCTTACCGTAAAGCGGCAAAAGATAACATACCGCTGACTGTCACGGTAAATGTGGTCACGCAGGAGTACGGCGGATGGTGGTACGTGCCTGCAAATGGGGGTTCTAGATGGCAATATATTACTTTCCTTTCAGAAGGGATGTCTCTCATGGAAAACCAGCCTCAGGTGACAGCCTCTGTTCCTATCCAGTATTGTGAGATTATGCTGGAAAAAAGTGACAACCAGACGAAGGCTGCCCTTTCCGGAGCAGTTTATGGGCTGTATGCAGATCAATCATGTACTGTGCTTGTGAAACAGTTTCCTGCAACAGATACAAAAGGAAAAAGTTCCGTTGAGATCCAGCTGGGAGAGCAGGAGCAATACTATATTCAGGAAATCGTGCCGCCCAATGGATATCTTCCAGACCATACGGTACATCCGGTTTCTGTTTCAGACCAATCGGAGATCCATCTGGCTTTGACAGACACGATACAAAAAGGGACAATTTTGCTGCATAAAAAAGATAAGGAGACTGGACAAAGCAGCCCTCAAGGTGACGGTTCTTTGGAAGGTGCCCTATATGGACTCTATGCAAAAACTGCGATCCTGCATCCGGACGGAAAGACAGGCGTGCTGTATGAAAAAGACGCACAGATATCACTTCTTAAAACAGATGCGCAGGGCAAGGCCAAGGCTGAAAACTTATATTTAGGGCAATATTACTTAAAAGAGATCGAACCTCCTAAGGGCTACGTAAAGGATGAAATCTGCCATGACATAAGTCTTACATACGAAAAAGACAGTGACACCGTGGTGAGGGAGATTGAGGTGGCTGAACAAGTGATGAAGCAAGGTTTTCAGTTGATCAAAGGATCGTCAGGAGGTGGCGATACACCGGCAGGCCTTGGAGGTGCCGGATTTTCTGCGTGGCTCTTGTCGGATCTGGAGGTGGACTTGGATGGACGTTATAAGACGGAGCAATCAGATCCTGCACCATTGGGAAAAGAAGGGGAAAGGGAGATTTTTACAGATGAAAACGGCTGCCTTAGCACCATCCCTCTTCCTTACGGCATATATTTGGTAAGGGAGACGACAGTTCCTGCCAACCATAAACCGGTAAAAGATTTCTTTGTGACTATCTCAAAACACAGCCCGGACGTACCGCAGCCCTGGAAGATCCTAATGGATGATGCTTTTCAGGTACGGCTGAAGATTACGAAACGCGATAAAAAAAGCGGAAAAGATGTTCTGCTCTCTGGCGCTGAGTTTAAGGTTTTGAATCTTGATACAGGGGAAGCGGTAGAGCAGACTACGTCTTATCCCGAAAACAAGAAACACACTACGTATTTTACAAACGAGGAGGGATATCTATTGCTGCCAAAGGAGCTTCCTGCCGGAAATTATGGGATCATCGAAGTGACTGCCCCTGAGGGCTATACCCTGAATGAAGAGATGATCCGTGTCACATTAGATGAAAATTCTCTCTGCCAAGTGGATACAGAAACGGGGGATCTGGTTTATGAGGCGGTATGCTTTGATGAAGCAGTGACGGGGAAAATTGAAATAATAAAGACAGGTGATATACCTATAGGGTTTCAAGACGGTTTTATATATAGTAAATCACCGCTTTCCGGCGTAGCCTTTGAGGTACTGTCGGAAGACGGCATTATGATAGAGGCAGTCACGGATGAGGATGGCCATGCTGTTGTAGAAGACCTTCCTTTGGGCACATATCGGATCAGGGAAAAGGTGGCCCCTTTCGGATTCCTGAAAGATGAAGAGGGAATGGTGATTACTCTTTCTTATCAGGATCAGTATACTCCTGTAGTGACAGGGGAAATAGAGATAGAAAACATACGCCAGAAGTTAAAGATACAGTTGTATAAAACAGATTATGAGACAGGGGATCCGGTGGAAAATGCGGAATTTGCATTATACGCAAAAGAAGATATTAAAAATATGGATGGCACATGCATTGTAAAAGCAGGGACACAGATTGGAACGTGTAAAACAGATGCGGAGGGGAATGGAGAATTTATGGAAGATATTCCCCATGGATTATACATAGTGAGGGAAGAAAAGGTTCCCTTTGGATACGTGGAAAAAGAAGAAAAAAGAGAGCAGGAGGCGGATCTGCGCACCTGCGATTTCCAGACACCGGTTGTAGAGAAAAAATTGAATTTTTCTAATGTGAGTACTCTGGTAGAGATCAGTAAAACTGACATGACGGATGGGGCAGAAATACCGGGAGCCAAATTAGAAGTGAGGGATGAACAGGGGAATTTGATTGAGCAGTGGATATCAGGAAAAGAACCTCATAGGATACGCGCTTTAGAGAGAGGAAAAACATATACCCTGACGGAGCTAACAGCCCCCAGAGGTTATGTGAATGCAGAGACAGTGAGCTTCACTGTGGAAAATACAGGTGAAATACAGAAGGTAGAGATGAAGGATGATCATGCCAGCGGCATCCTGATCATCAAGAAAACAGATTCCCATACGGGGGAGCCTCTGGAAAATGCTGTGTTCGAATTAAAAACCAGTACAGGTGAGCTGCTGGAGACGCTGACAACGGATAAAGAGGGTATTGCCCAAAGCGACCTGTATGAAATAGGATTATTTGAAGACGGCGTTTTCCAAGAGGAATTTTCCTATATTTTGCAGGAAAAGAAAGCTCCGTATGGATATGAAAAAGAAGAAAAAGAGTATAAGATCGTCTTTGCTTATGAAGGAGGCGATACACCGGTAACGGAAGTGGTAAAGGAAATTAAAAACAGTAAAGCGCCTTCAGAGGCCGGGACAGATAGCCCCAAGACGGGAGATCCCATGGATCCAGAGGTTGCTGCTGCCCTTCTTCTGGCTTCAGGGGGAATCTTTACAGGAGCATACAGGCGATACAGAAAGAAAAAATATAAGCGTAAAGCCTTTAGGATATAAGGATAAAAACTTACAGATATAAGTATGAGAGCTTCATAACAAAGAAATAAGGGTTTCGGGATATAGGTATAAAAGCTTGGGTTATGAGCAAGTAGCGAAGCGGATTGCGAATATCCGCTTGACCACATGATATACCAAGATACTGAAACGGAAGTAAGATAGGGGAAACACCGGATAAATGCGGAAGTTTCCTCTATTTTCTATATGGATTTAGAAAGATTCTATATGAATTTAGGAAGATGGGAAAGTAGTTCTGAAGCACGCTTTTGACAGAAAAGAAATGAATTTTAAGTGGTCATCAGAGTCGTAATCTGGTACAATATCGGCATGAGCTTTATATGAACAATGGAAGATGATAGGATGGTATACAAATGGAAAATAAAAACATGAAATTGAGCGAATTAAGCTACAAATATATAAACCTGCTGGAGACAGGGCAAAAATATATGGAGTTGATGAATAAATACCGCTGTGCCATTATGGAAGTAGAGACGAAATTAAACGTTTTAAACGCAGAGTTTTCCATGCAGTATGACAGGAATCCCTTTGAGTCCATTAAAAGCAGGTTGAAAAGCCCGGTGAGCATTATTGAGAAACTGCTGCGCAAGGATCCCGACCTGATGCCGGAGGGGATGGAAGAGAGCATTGAGAAAAATTTATATGATGTAGCAGGGATCCGTGTGATCTGTGCTTTTCAAGAAGATATTTACAGTCTGGCTGATTTGCTGATCCAGCAGGACGATATCCGCTTGATCCGCACGAAGGACTATATAAAAAATCCGAAACCAAATGGCTACAGAAGCCTTCATTTGATTCTGGAGGTGCCGGTATTTTTAAAAAGCGGAAAGACACCGGTGAAGGTTGAGGTGCAATTTCGGACCATCGCTATGGATTTTTGGGCAAGTGTGGATCATAAACTCCGCTATAAAAAGAACTTGCCCAATGAAGAAGAGATTGTCGAAAAACTGCGCCAGTGTGCCAATGTGATCGCCGGACTTGACAATGAGATGCAGGAGATCCGAAGCATGATTGAAACTGGAGATCAGCGTCAGGATTAAAAGCTATGCACGCGTCTTTTGACACCTACATCATTTTATGGTAGTATACAAGGATAAGATATTTTTGCCATATCGTATCACAGGAATGGTGCCAGAGGGTTTGTCGGCACTGGATTGGAGATAAAGATGGATAAAGACAGGACAGATAATAAAGCACAAATGAAATACAGCGGGAAATTAATGCGGCATTGGTATTGGTGTGTGCTGCTGACTCTTTTTCTGTTGATCCTTACGGCTGTTGTTCTGTATGTTGACACCTTTGCAGGATGTATCGTCGGAGGATTTACGCTGGTATTATTTCTATCAGTGATGTTTCTGGACCTCCATTACCGGTCAAAGGTACTGATTGAGCTGATGGATTTTGCCCACAAATTCAGTGGTGTAGAAAAAGAGATGCTGAAAGAGATGGCCATTCCCTACGCCATGGCACAGCCGGATGGAAAGCTGCTCTGGATGAACGATATGATGGCAGGGCTCACAGGGAAAAACGAAGATTACCATAAAAATATTTCTACCGTTTTTCCACAGATCAATTCTGCACACTTCCCCCTTGGTTCGGAGGAGCGCTCTCTGGAGATTGAACATGATGAGCGGAAATACCGTGTTAACATGAAAAAAATATCTCTGGATGAGATGATCAGTGATCTGGACGGAGTAGAGCAGATCTCAAAGGAGTGTTACGTGATCGCACTGCATTTCTTTGATATTACAGAACTCTCCGCTATAAAAAAAGAGAATTATGAGCAAAAGCCGGTAGTGGGGTTGCTCTATATGGATAATTATGACGAAGTGATGGACAGCGTGGAGGACGTGCGCCGTTCCATGCTGGAAGCGCTGGTAGACAGGCGTATTACAAAGTATATTTCTACCATTGGCGGGCTGATCAAGAAGATGGAAAAAGACAAGTACCTTCTGGTTGTCAACAGAAAAGGGCTTGAGACCATGGAGGATGACAGATTCTCCGTATTGGAGGATGTAAAGACTGTCAATATAGGAAATGGGATCAGCATGACCATCAGCATCGGCATCGGCACGAACAGCGGCGATTATGCACAAAATTATGAAGCGGCGCGGGTTGCCATTGAGATGGCCCTTGCAAGGGGCGGAGATCAGGCAGTTGTAAAAGATCATGACAAAATGGCCTTCTTCGGTGGAAAGACTCAGAGAGGGGAACGAAATACGAGAGTCCGTGCCAGAGTAAAAGCACAGGCACTTCGAGAACTGATCAGTGCGAAAGACAAGGTTGTTGTAATGGGCCATAAAATGACGGATATTGATTCGCTGGGAGCATGTGTGGGTGTATGCCGTGCGGCAAAACAGGTTGGAAAGCCTGCTTATATCGTGCTGGGGGATAGAAACAGCGGAATCAGCCCATGGGTACAGGCTCTGGAAGCTAACGGCGGTTATGCAGAAAATGTATTTTTGACACATGAGCAGGCCATTGAGATGACAAATGCCAACACGGCACTTGTTGTTGTGGATACAAACAAGCCCAGCATGACAGAGTGCGAGGAATTGCTGTACCTCACAAAGACTATCGTGGTGCTTGACCATCACCGCCAAAGTACGGAAAAGATAGAGAATGCTTCTCTTTCTTATATCGAGCCGTCGGCATCTTCGGCCTGTGAGATGATTTCCGAGATCTTACAGTATTATGATGACAGCATTCGCCTGAACCCAAGTGAAGCAGACTGCATTTATGCGGGAATGATCGTGGATACGAATAATTTTGTGGCAAAGACAGGAATGCGTACCTTTGAAGCGGCAGCTTTCCTTCGCAGGAATGGCGCCGATATGACGAGAGTCCGCAAAGCATTCCGAAACGATATGGATACGTATAAGGCGCGGGCAGAGGCTGTCCGTCATGCAGAAGCGTTCATGGGATGCTATGCCATCAGTGTATGCCCCAGTGAAGGAATCGAAAATCCTACTGTGGTAGGGGCACAAGCAGCAAATGAACTGCTGAATATTATCGGAGTGAAAGCATCGTTTGTTTTGACTGAGTTTAACAATAAAATCTATGTCAGTGCACGTGCCATCGATGAAGTAAATGTCCAGATCATTATGGAACGTCTGGGCGGCGGCGGCCATCTGAACATTGCCGGTGCCCAGTTAGAAGGGGTCGATATAGATGAGGCCCGCGTAAAAGTAAAAGAAGTATTGACACAGATGACGAAAGAAGGAGCGATTTAATCATGAAAGTAATCTTATTACAGGACGTTAAGGCTTTAGGGAAAAAAGGAGATGTTGTGGAAGTAAGCGAAGGTTATGCGCGCAACATGCTTCTCAAAAAAGGAATGGGAATAGAAGCCACAGGAAAAAACATGAATGACCTGAAGCTTCAAAAAGCAAACGCTGAAAAAATAGCTAGAGAAACATTGGAAGCGGCACAATCATTGGGTAAAGAGATGGAAGGAAAATCCATTAAGATCGCTGTGAAGACAGGCGAAGGCGGACGCATTTTCGGTTCTGTCTCTTCCAAAGAGATTGCAGAAGAGATCAAGAAGCAGCTTGGATACGAGATTGATAAAAAGAAGATCCAGATTGACAATCCCATCAAAGCTCTTGGAGTGACCAATGTATCAATCAAACTTCACACGAAAGTGACTGCAGAGCTGAAAGTACAGGTTGTTGAAGTGTAAAACACATGTGTATGTAATAAAACACATGTGTAGAAAGATGCGGCCAGACAGCAACGAAACAAGTTGTATATGGCCAATTGCGACCAAGCAACTGTAAGGAGGAATACCGTGGAGGAAGCATTACTGAAACGCGTGATGCCGCACAGCATTGAGGCGGAACAGTCAGTAATCGGAGCGATGATCATGGATCGTGATGCTGTGACGGTGGCATCTGAGATGCTGAACGTAGAAGATTTTTATCAAAAGCAGTATGGGATCCTGTTTGAGGCTATGACAGAGCTTTACAGCGAAGGAAAGCCGATCGACCTGATTACACTGCAGAACCGGTTGAAAGAAAAGGATGTGCCCCCGGAGATCAGCAGCCTTGAGTTTGTGAGGGATATGATCACGACGGTCCCAACATCTGCGAATGTAAAGTATTATGCAGAGATCGTTTCGGAAAAAGCCCTTTTGAGAAGGCTGATAAAAGTAAATGAAGATATTGCTGCAGAATGTTACGCAGGCAAAGAGCGGGTGGAAGACATTCTAGAAGACACAGAAAAACAGATATTTCAAGTGTTGCAGAGACGATCCAGCGATGATTTTGTTCCGATCAAGGAAGTTGTTCTGAACGCTTTGGATAAGATCGAAGCGGCGAGCCGTTCCAAAGGAAGCGTTACGGGTATGGCCACAGGATTTATTGATCTCGATTATAAGACATCCGGATTCCAGCCCTCTGACTTGATCTTGATCGCAGCACGTCCGTCTATGGGAAAGACGGCTTTTGTACTGAACATTGCGGAATACATGGCTTTTCGAAGCAACGAAACAGTGGCGATCTTCAGCCTTGAGATGTCAAAAGAGCAGTTGGTGAACCGTCTTTTTGCATTAGAGTCCCGCGTGGATTCACAGATACTGCGTACCGGAAATTTAAGCGACAGTGATTGGGCTAACTTGATCGAAGCAGCAGGGACCATAGGACGTTCCAACCTGATCATAGATGACACCCCGGGTATTTCTGTAGCGGAGCTTCGCAGCAAGTGCCGAAAATTTAAGTTGGAGCATAATTTAGGCATCATTATGATCGACTACCTGCAGTTGATGCAGGGAAGCCGCAGGTCAGAGTCAAGGCAGCAGGAAATCTCAGATATTTCCCGATCACTGAAGGAGCTTGCGAGAGAACTTCAGGTACCTGTGGTAGCCTTATCCCAGCTTTCTCGTGCTGTTGAGCAGAGGCCGGATCACCGTCCTATGCTGTCAGACCTTCGAGAATCCGGGGCAATCGAGCAGGATGCCGATGTGGTTATGTTTTTGTACCGAGACGATTATTACAACCACGACACAGAGAAAAAGGATGTGGCAGAAGTTATTATCGCAAAACAGAGAAACGGCCCTATCGGTACCGTAGAGCTGGCATGGCTGCCGCGCTTTACAAAGTTTGCCAATATGAAAAAATAAGTTCTATTTTAGGGAAATCCTTCATATACTTGTACAAAGCACGGGGATAAAAAAAGGTGTGCGGCGGATAAGGGGAGAATTTCTATGGAAGAGAAAATATATTCTGTCTCAGAAGCAGTGCGGCTCGTCGGTGTAGAGTCGCACGTTTTGCGTTATTGGGAAGAGGAGCTTAAGATTCCAATCCGGCGTTCCAGTCAGGGACACCGGCTTTACAGTGAGAGGGATATTGAACTTTTTGGCAAGGTGAGGGAATGGAGGCAAAAGGGGCTTCAGCTGAAAGCAATCCGGCTGCTGTTGAATAAAGAAGATGTGGCAGAAGAGGCTGTTGATTTTGACCGACAGGTAAAAACAATAGCTTATGATGAACAGGGAATCAATGAACAGGGAATCGATGAGCAGGAGGCGCAGTCCTATGAGATCGTCTCTACGGAGGATACAAAAGAGAATTTAGAGAAATTTATGCTCATATTAAAGCAGATGATGAAGGAAGTGACGGAGGAACAAGACAGGAGGCTGGAGCAGATGATTTCCGATGCCGTCCGTGATGAGATGGAAACTTTGTATTTTGAATATATCCAGATCATGAGAGAAGCGGCAGCAGAAAAAAACCGGGATAGGAATTTGTGGTACAGGCTGCGCCAGTTTATGGAAAGGATATTCCGGATAAAATAGTAAAAAATGAACCCTGTATCCGGCGGATAGTCACGGATTATCAGGGTTCATTTTGCTTCAGTAATCAAATCATGTATCTGAAATACACGCTGAATTATTCAGCTGAGATTGCACCTGTCGGGCAAACACCTTCACATGTACCACACTCAAGACATGCGTCAGCGTCGATTACGTATTTTCCATCGCCTTCAGAAATAGCATCTGCCGGGCACTCGCCTGCACATGTTCCGCAAGCTACACATTCGTCAGAAATTACATATGCCATAATAAATATCCTCCTTTTAAAAATGCGTTTTTAATTCCTCTTAGGAACCTTTTTCTTATTTTAATACAAAACCAGAGAATACACAAGCGAAAAAGAAGATTTTACGTTGTATTTCTATGGAAACACTGTTATAATGTACAAAGAAATAAGAAAAGGAGGAAATACAAAGTGGCAGAAAAGATTACGAAGGACATGACGATCGGTCAGATTCTCCAGATCAATCAGGCACTTGCGCCGGTACTCATGGCAGGCGGTATGCACTGTGTTGGATGCCCCTCTTCCCAGATGGAAACTCTTGAGGAAGCAGCTATGGTGCACGGAATTGAACTTGACGTGCTTCTTGCAAGATTAAACGCATTCTTGGAAGCAATGGAGAAATAAGATTCAGATATAAAAAGAAAGACTGCTGTAAAAGTGTTCGGAGGTCCCGGATGGTTTTACAGCAGTTTTTTTACATAGATAAGAACAAATGTTCGAAAAACCCTTGCAAAACTCAGCGGTATGTATTAGAATGTAAAAAAGAACAAATGTTCGGAGATGGTGCAGAGTGGAAATTACGCAGAAAATGGACTTATTCCAAAAGCTGAATATACTTACGGATGCGGCAAAATACGATGTTGCATGTACCTCCAGCGGAGTGGACCGGAAAGGCAGCGGAGCAGGTATGGGAAACTGCATAGCGGCAGGTATCTGCCACAGCTTTTCAGCAGATGGAAGATGCATTTCTCTTCTGAAGATTTTATTTACCAATGAGTGTGTCTTCGACTGCAAGTACTGTATCAACCGCTCATCCAATGATGTACCACGTGCTTCTTTTACACCGGATGAAGTGTGTTACCTCACCATGGAGTTTTACCGGAGAAATTATATTGAAGGTCTATTCTTGAGCTCTGGTATTTTGAAGAATCCTTCCTATACTATGGAGCTTTTATACCAGACGCTGTACAAGCTGCGCAATGAATGCCATTTTGAAGGCTATATCCATGTAAAGGCGATCCCGGGGGCTGCACAGGAGTTAATTGAAAAGACCGGTTTTTTAGCAGACCGCATGAGTGTCAATCTGGAGCTTCCCACATCGGAGAGTTTAAAAAAGCTAGCACCCCACAAGTCGCGGAAAAGGATCCTGACCCCTATGCGTCAGGTACAGCTGTCCAGACGTGAAAATAAAAATGAGCTGATGGTTTATAAAAACGCACCGCAGTTTGTTCCGGCAGGGCAGAGTACCCAGATGATCATTGGTGCCACACCGGAAAATGATTACCAGATCTTGTCAGTTGCCGAAGCATTATATCAGAAGTTTGAGCTAAAGAGGGTATTTTATTCTGCTTTTGTACAGGTAAACCAAGACGCGATGCTTCCCTCCCTTCCCGGAGGCCCTCCTCTGCTTCGTGAGCACAGGCTTTATCAGGCGGACTGGCTTCTGCGGTTTTATGGATTTGGCGCTAAGGAGCTGCTCAGTGAACAGCATCCGAATTTTAATGTGTTTCTGGATCCGAAATGTGATTGGGCCCTTGCACATCTGGAGCAATTTCCGGTGGAAGTGAATCAGGCGGATTATTACACCCTGCTGAGAGTGCCGGGGATAGGGCCGAAATCTGCCCAGAGGATTGTAAAGGCACGCAAGCTGGGGACACTGGATTATCCTGATTTAAAGAAAGCAGGGGTAGTGCTGAAACGTGCCATTTACTTTATCACTTGCAGCGGGAAACAAATGTATCCTTTAAAGATAGAAGAAGATTTTATATTAAGGAATTTGATGCAGAACCAAAGCCGGATACCTGCGGAGACTGTGACCTACAGGCAGCTCTCCTTATTTGATGATGACCAAGTTTTCGGGAAAGTCCCTCCGGAGCTTTTGCAAGCGGGAATGTAGAATGACAGGATGGGCAGACCACAGCGAAATACGTGGAAAGCGCCAGTCGGGGCGGATCAGGGCGAAATATGTGGAAAGTGTTAGGATGGGTGTAAGATGACGATTTTTGTTTGTGATGACAGTGTAGATGGAATCTTCACGGGGATTTATGATGCGTGGGCAAGCAGGCTTGGGCATTCCTGTGTGGGCCTTCGCATCGGCAGGGAGATGGAGCTTGAGTTGTTTGCTGAGTATCGGGAGGTGGGCACAGACCCGGAAAAGGCGGAGAAGGTGGCGAGGTCCATCCGAGAAAAGATGGGGCAGGATGCTTACCAGACGATTTATCAGGCGGCGCTTTCACGTCAACCGGAGCGGGCAGAATGTATTTACCGCGTTGTTGTACGGGGGATGTCTTCTGGGGTGTCAAAAAAAGAAGCACGCAATGTGATCTGGAATTTGCAGGACCCAAACGTATGCAGAACCTTTGAGCTTTCCAGAAAGACAGGAAATGAGGCCCACAGGTACATTGAGTTTGTTCGTTTCCGGGAATTAGAAAATGGGGTGTTGTTTTCTGAGATACAGGCGGAAAACCAAATCCTTCCGTTGATCGGAGAACACTTTGCAGACCGTTTCCCTAATGAAGATTTTATGATCTATGACAATGGCCATCATGACTGTCTGATCCACGGGAAGCGCAGGCCATGGTTCATTTTGCGCAATACAGATCCGGACGCTTCAGCCAAAGAAAAAATTGGGAAAAAAGAAGAGGAACTTCAGGATTTATGGCGAAGCTTCTGTGATACCATTGCTATTACTGAGCGGAGAAACACAAAGCTTCAGCAGCAGTTCTGGCCATTGAAGTTCCGCAGGTGGATGACAGAGGGTACTGCATCAGAAAGACATTTATCCGCCCAGAAAAGGCACGGGAACGGGTAAATTTGCACAAAAAGAAAAAAATCCTGTAAAAAAAGCACAAAAAAGAAGGAAAAAGAAAGAAAAAATGTATACAATCGTTCCTTGACGATTGTTTTTCCGTATGACATAATGTGGAAAAACAATTGAGAAGAAAATATGTGATAGTATTGTTCCATTTTAAGGAGGGATTGCGATGTTGGAGAAAAAGATCCGACTGAACGCGGTAAAGGATGTCACAGAATTTGTAAAAGCAGCAGAGAAATGCCAGTATGATGTAGATGTATTCTACAACCGGGTGATCATAGACGCAAAATCCATTTTGGGTGTTATGAGCCTTGACCTGACAAAAACACTGACAGTAAAATATGCAAGAGAAGACAGAGCCATTGAAAATGTACTGAATAAGTTTGCTGTTGCTTAATATCATGCAGCGATGGCTGCAGAATGAAAATTGACGATAAAAGTATAGATATATAGAATAGATGGTAAGAGGTTTCCAAAGCTGGAGTTTACAGGATGGGAGCCTCTTTTTTTGCGTTATAGGAAATTCCGATTTCCTATAACGCAAAAACACTCCGTGAGGATGCGACCCGTGGGGAGTGGAATATGCACTTGTGTGCCGCAACCCTAAATGCCATGTTTTCAGGATCCTGGGAGTGGGAGGCACAAAAGAATCTGTATATACCCGCTGATTTGTGTTATGATGTCAAAGAGAAAGTTATTGAATAAAAATGGTATGATCCAAGTGTCAAGAAGCCATTCATCCGCGGCCATGCAAGGATGACGTGGATGCAGGCTTTTGGCACGGGCATCATGGCAGTGGGAAAAGAGAGCGGGAAAGTATGGAGCAGGAGCTGAGAATCCGGACGTCTGTCCGGAATCTGGTGGAGTTTATTTTAAGGGCAGGAGACATCGACAATCGAAAAGGAGGATTTGCCGAGAAGGAGGCTATGCAGGAAGGAAGCCGTATCCATCGGAAGATCCAAGGAAAAATGGGCGGCGTATACCGTTCAGAAGTGCCTTTGTCAATAGAGATTCCCGGGGAAGATTACATCCTGATCGTAGAGGGAAGGGCCGATGGAATTTTCATGGAAGAGGACAGCACTTTCATCGACGAGATCAAAGGTGTGTACCGTGACGTAGCACTGATGCAGGAACCTTATATGATCCATCTGGCGCAGGCAAAATGCTATGCTTATATATACGGGAGCCAGAATGAGTTGGATGAAATTGGCATACAGATGACATACTGCAATCTGGAGACGGAGGAAATACGCCGCTTCAAGGAAACGTATAGGATCCATGAGCTGGAGACCTGGTTTTTTGATGTGGTATCCCAGTATCAAAAATGGGCAGAGCTGCAAAAGGAATGGAGAAAAACGCGGCAATCATCCATAAAACAGCTGGTTTTTCCATTTGCATGGCGCGAGGGACAAAAAGACGTGGCTTCGTCTGTTTACAGGACCATGCTGCGGAGAAAAAAATTGTTTATACAGGCGCCTACCGGAACGGGTAAGACTATCTCCACCATTTTTCCGGCAGTGAAGGCAGTGGGAGAAGGAATTGCGGAAAAAATCTTTTATGCTACCGCGAAAACGGTGACGAGGACGGTGGCGGAAGAGACGTACGACATATTGCGGGAACAGGGACTTCGGATGAAGTCCATCACGTTAACTGCAAAAGAAAAAATCTGTTTTTTGGAGAAAGCGGAATGTAATCCGGACGCATGTCCTTATGCAAAGGGTCACTTTGACAGGGTGAATGATGCGGTCTTTGACTTAATCTCTTCAAAAGAAGTGTTTACCCGTCCTGTCATAGAAGAATATGCGGAAAAATGGCAGGTCTGCCCTTTTGAATTTGGTCTGGATGTTTCTCTGTGGGCCGATGCGGTTATCTGCGACTACAATTATATTTTTGACCCGAGGGCAAAGCTAAAACGCTTTTTTGGAGAAGGGGTGAAGGGGGAGTACCTGTTTCTCATCGATGAAGCCCATAATCTGGTGGAGCGGGCCAGAGAAATGTATTCCGCTGCCCTTTATAAAGAAGATTTTTTAGCGTTAAAAAAGGAGATAAAGCCCTACAGTCCCAAGATGGGAAAAGCCCTTGCCAGATGCAATACGTGGCTTCTTGAAAAAAAGAGGGAATGTGAAGGGGTTTCTGTTCTGCCTGATGTTGGGGTATTCCCCATTTACCTGATGAATCTGTGCGGCATTATGGAAGACTTTCTGGAGGATTCGCGAAATCAGGAGATTAATGAAAAGGTGCTGGACCTCTATTTTCAGGCGAGGCGTTTTTTGGATACCTGTGATAACCTGAATGAAAACTATATGGTTTATACAGAGCTTTGCGAGGATGGAAGGTTCCTGCTGAAACTGTTTTGTGTGGACGTCTCTGAGAACCTTCAGGAATGTCTGGAAAAAGGGAAAAGTACCATTTACTTTTCAGCGACCTTTCTTCCTATTCATTATTACAAAAGCCTTTTGAGCACCGAAAAGGATAATTATGCCATTTATGCCCATTCTACTTTTGATGCAGAAAAGCGCCTTGTATTGGTGGGAACAGATACCAGCAGCCGGTATACGAACCGGAACCAGCAGGAATTCCGTAAAATGGCAGATTATATTTTAGCGGTTCTTCAGGCAAAACGCGGCAATTATATGGTATTTTGCCCGTCCTACCGGCTGATCGAGGAGATTTCCGGCCAATTTGAGGATCTGTGCAGCCAGAAAAATGAAGAAATAGAGATTTTATGCCAGAGGGCCGGGATGCATGAAACGGAACGGGAGGATTTTCTGGCCCAGTTTGAGAGTGCCCATCCGAAAGGACTCGTGGGATTTTGCGTGATGGGGGGCATTTTCGGTGAGGGGATCGACCTGAGAAATGACCGGCTCATTGGAGCGGTCATCGTGGGTACCGGACTGCCTCAGGTTTGTAGGGAAAGGGAATTATTAAAACAATTTTATGATAAGAGGGGACAGGATGGATTCTTTTATGCTTATACTTGCCCGGGTATGAACAAAGTGCTGCAGTCTGCAGGCCGTGTGATCCGGACGGAGGAAGATAAAGGGGTGATCCTTTTGCTGGATGAACGTTTTGCTTCTGCCAGGTACCGAGAAATGTTCCCTGCGGAATGGAGCCAGCCTAAGTACTGTACGGTTCGGACGGTCCGTGAAAAAACAGAAGCGTTCTGGAGCATCTTATAAAAGAAAATACGGGCATAACTTGTCAGATAGGCTCAGTTGTGTTAAAATTCGCGTAGAAATGTGTCTGAATTGCGCAAATCAATGTAGCGGATGTGCCGCAGGAAGAGAATACTTCGTGTTTTTGCTTGGCTCAAACTGCTACAAAAATTTTGAAAGGCAGATGCCGGGAGGTCATAATGAGTAAAGTTAGAAGAGTGTATGTTGAGAAAAAGGCGGATTTTGCCGTTGCAGCGAAGGGGCTTGCCCACGAGATCAAAAGCTATCTTGGCGTGGAGAGCGTGACGAATGTGCGTGTATTGATCCGGTATGATGTGGAGAATATTTCGGATGAAGTATTTGAAGATGCATGCAGAACCGTGTTTTCGGAGCCACCGGTAGATACATTATATGAAGAAGAATTTCCAATGGCTGCTGATGAAAGATCCTTTGCGGTAGAGTTTTTACCGGGACAGTTTGACCAGAGAGCTGATTCTGCAGTACAGTGTGTGAAATTTTTAAAAGAGGATGAAGAACCGATCATCCGTTCTGCTACAACATACGTGATCGAGGGAAAGATTTCTGATGAAGAATTTGAAGCGATCAAAGCACATTGTATCAACCCTGTAGATTCCAGAGAGACAGGATTCCAGAAACCAGAGACATTAGTGACAGAATTCGATGATCCGGCAGATGTGATCGTATTTGACAGCTTTATCGATATGAATGAGGCAGATTTAGAGGTGCTTTACAAGTCATTAAATCTTGCCATGACACTGAAAGACTTCCAGCATATTCAGAATTACTTTAAAAACGAAGAAAAGAGAAACCCATCCATGACAGAGATCCGTGTCCTTGACACGTATTGGTCAGATCACTGCCGCCATACCACATTCTCCACAGAGCTGAAAGATGTCACATTTGAGGATGGATACTATAAAACGCCGATCCAAGGTACCTATGAGCAGTATCTTGCAGACCGTGAGGAGATCTTCAAAGGCCGTGATGACAAGTTTGTCTGCCTGATGGATCTTGCTTTGATGGCGATGCGCAAGCTGAAAAAAGAGGGTAAGCTGCAGGATCAGGAAGAATCCGATGAGATCAACGCATGCAGCATTGTTGTGCCGGTTGAGATCGACGGCAAAACAGAAGAATGGCTTGTGAACTTTAAGAATGAGACACACAACCACCCCACAGAAATTGAACCCTTCGGTGGAGCTGCCACTTGTCTCGGAGGAGCTATCCGCGATCCTCTTTCAGGACGTACCTATGTATATCAGGCAATGCGCGTGACAGGTGCTGCGGATCCTACTGTTTCTGTAAAGAATACATTGAAAGGCAAGCTGCCCCAGAAAAAACTGGTGCGTGAGGCTGCACATGGATACAGCTCTTACGGCAACCAGATCGGCCTTGCCACAGGTTACGTAAAAGAAGTTTACCATCCGGATTACGTTGCAAAACGTATGGAGATCGGTGCCGTTATGGGTGCTGCTCCAAGAAGTGCCGTGATCCGCGAGAATTCCGATCCGGGGGATATCATCATCCTGCTTGGAGGCCGGACGGGCCGTGACGGTATCGGCGGTGCAACAGGATCATCCAAAGTACATACAGAGGCTTCCATTGAGGTCTGCGGCGCAGAGGTACAGAAAGGTAATGCGCCCACAGAGCGTAAGATCCAGAGGCTGTTCCGCCGCGCGGAAGTGAGCAAACTGATCAAAAAATGTAATGATTTCGGTGCAGGCGGTGTTTCCGTTGCCATTGGAGAGCTGGCACCGGGTCTTCAGATCAACCTTGATAAAGTTCCGAAGAAATACGCCGGTCTGGACGGAACGGAGATCGCCATTTCTGAATCCCAGGAGCGTATGGCAGTGGTTGTAGATCCCAAAGACGTGAAAGAATTTATGGGCTACGCTTCCGAAGAAAACCTTGAGGCAGTAGAGGTTGCCGTTGTGACGGAAGAGCCACGTCTTGTATTGCTTTGGAGAGGAAAAGAAGTGGTAAATATCTCAAGGGCATTCCTTGACACAAACGGTGCACATCAGGAAACTACAGTCACGGTAGAAATGCCTTCTGAGACGGAAAAATATTTCGTGAGAGAAGAAGTATCCGATGTCCGTGAAAAATGGCTGGATACATTGAAAGACCTGAATTGCTGTTCCCAGAAGGGGCTGGTAGAAATGTTTGACAGTTCCATCGGTGCAGGCTCCGTATTTATGCCTTACGGCGGAAAATACCAGCTCACAGAGACACAGGCAATGGTTGCAAAGCTTCCGGTATTGGAAGGCAAGACGGATACAGTGACCATGATGAGTTACGGCTTTGATCCTTATCTGTCAAGCTGGAGCCCATACCACGGTGCAGTTTATGCCGTTCTTGAGTCCGTTGCACGTATTGTGGCAAACGGCGGTGATTACAGCAAGATCCGTTTCACATTCCAGGAATACTTCCGCCGCATGACAGAGGATCCAAAGAGGTGGAGCCAGCCTTTTGCAGCGCTTTTGGGAGCTTATTCCGCACAGCTGGGATTTGGCCTGCCGTCTATCGGAGGAAAGGACAGCATGTCCGGTTCCTTCAATGAGATCGATGTTCCACCGACTTTAGTATCCTTCGCCGTTGATGTGGCAAGTGACAAGACCATCATTACACCGGAGCTGAAAAAGGCAGGAAGCAAACTTGTATTGCTCAAGATAGAAAAAGATGAGTATGATCTTCCGGTATATAGCCAGATTATGGACCAGTATGGAAAATTCCATGAAGATATTAAAGCTGGCAACATCATTTCCGCTTATGCTCTGGATGGTAAGGGCCTTGTGGCTGCCCTGTCCAAGATGGCATTTGGAAATGGACTCGGATTTAAGATCGAGCACAACGTAGATGAACGCGACCTGTTTACAGCAGGCTTTGGAGACATCGTAGCTGAAGTTCCGGATGGAGCAGTAGGAAAGCTTGGTATTACTTACACGGTGATCGGTGAAGTAGTAAACAACGGCACATTTGAATATAAAGATGTGAAGATCAAGATAGAAGAAGCACTTTCTGCTTGGGAAGGCACGCTGGAGAGAGTATTTAAGACAGAGTCAGGCCTTCCTACCGTAGGAGGCGGCCTTGATCTGGACGGAAATCCCACCGATGGCCCAAGCTCATACTTCTTCGCAGGAAAATCAGAAGAGGGAAGCCAGAGCGAAGGCGGCGTTTATAAAGCGAACAACATTTACGTATGCAAAAATAAAGTGGCGAAACCTCATGTGTTTATTCCGGTATTCCCGGGCACAAACTGCGAGTATGACAGCACGAAAGCATTTGAGAGAGCCGGAGCAGAGGTTGAGGTAAAAGTATTCCGCAACTTAAGTGCACAGGATATCCGCGAATCCGTAGATGAATTTGAAAAAGCCATCAATCAGGCACAGATCATCATGTTCCCGGGCGGATTTTCCGCAGGTGACGAGCCGGATGGATCAGCAAAATTCTTTGCTACAGCATTCCAGAATGCAAAGATGAAAGAAGCTGTCATGAAGCTTTTGAATGAGCGCGACGGCCTTGCACTTGGTATCTGCAATGGTTTCCAGGCACTGATCAAACTTGGGCTTGTTCCCCATGGTGAGATCGTAGGGCAGACACCGGATTCACCGACCTTGACCTACAATACCATCGGACGCCACATCTCCAAGATGGTTTACACGAAAGTAGTCAGCAACAAGTCCCCGTGGCTTGCAAAGGCAGAGCTTGGCGGTGTATATACCAACCCGGCATCCCACGGTGAAGGACGCTTCGTTGCAAACAAAGAGTGGCTTGCAAAACTGTTTGCCAACGGTCAGGTAGCAACCCAGTACTGTGATCCGGAAGGAAATATCTGTGTGGGTGATGAGATGTGGAACATAAATGGTTCTTACTTTGCAATCGAAGGTATTACAAGCCCGGATGGTCGTGTGCTCGGTAAGATGGCACATTCAGAGCGCCGCGGTGATTCAGTAGCCATTAACATTTACGGGGAGCAGGATCTGAAGATATTTGAGTCGGGAGTAGCATACTTTAAGTGATGAGAAAAAAGATAAAGACAGACAGTGTCGAAGAACTATTTGAGATCGTAAAAGCAGTTCAAAACGGGGAAGACCCGGAAGAAATGCTGAGAAGAAAAGAAGCGGAGAGTGCGCCTGAGGCGGACTCTCCGAAGTCAATTCCGGAAGCAGATATAAAAATTAAAAAACAATCATCTATTCAGGAAGAGCAGGAAGAAGATTCTTTTTGGGATGACAGCTTTGATGATGAGTTTGAAAAGAACCTGAAGGCAGACGGACAAAAAGGAATCAATATGAAACCGGTTTTGGGCGCTTTCCGGGCGGGAGTCCAGAAAACAGCTTCTTTCTTTCAAAACCTGACAAAGAAATCATCTGGTGATGAAGAAGATTACCCTGACAGTGAAGAAGAGAAAGAGCCAAAGAAAAAGAAAACGATCAAAAAAAGAGCGGCAAAGCCGGAAGAACTGAGCGAAAAGGAAGCAGCGAAAGAATCCGGAGAACTTAAGGAATCGGAAACACCAGAAGAATCAGGAGATCCGGAAACAGCCGGAGAACTCAAGAAACCGGAAAAACCAGAAGGATCAGGAGACCCGGAAACAGCCGAAGAACTGAAAACATCTGAAGATACGAAGGACCCTGAAACATCGGGGGAAAAGAAAGATCCGGAAGAGCCTGCAGCTGTGGAAAAATCAGAAGATGAGATCCTTATTGACCGTTTGTTAGACCGGGATGATCTTCATCCGGAGCCGGAAAAAGAGGAAGAGCTGGCGAAAGATCAGGAAAGCCCTGAAAAAAACCAGAAGAAAAAAGAAAAAAAGAAAATTCCCCAGATCCATTTTGATATGGGAGGGATAAGGGATTTCTTTTCTGGCCTGCCGGAAAAGCTTAGGCAGAAGGGAATCCATCGGAAAGAATTATTCATGATCGGTGCGGGAATCGTTTTGATCATTCTGATTTTCACTCTGATCGGCCGTGCTGTTTCTGTTTCTATTTCTGATAAAAAGAAAGCGGAGCATGTAGAAGCTGATCCGGGACTTACAGTGACAGTGGAAAATGAGCCCCAGCAGTGGTGCAGCCAGGCGAAGATAGAGCTTCGGTTCCGGGCTAAAAATGCAGTAATCTCCAGAGTGACGATCAATGGCAAAGAATATATTCCGGATGAGATGGGGATGGTTACAGCAGAAGTTTCTGATTATATGCTGGAGGCCTTTGCCACGACAGAAAATGAAGAGCTGAAAGCTGTAATAGAAATCCCGAAGATCGATGCGCAGCCTCCGGTTGTCCAGATCGAACGGCAGCAGGATCAGGTTGTGGTGACAGCTACGGACGCAAGATCCTCTGTTACGGGCATTTGGTATGCGGCTGTGGAAGAAGGGGCTTACAATGGATTGCCATCTTATGAAAAGTACAGTGAGCCTTTTGTATATGAAGAAAACATGATCTATTATTTCTATGCAGAAGACGCTGCAGGAAATAAAAGCAAGATGATCGAGACTACCACGGAACCGGCAGAAGAATTGGCTCTGGAGCAGGAAAAGATTTCCCTGTTTCCAAATGAAACGGGATACATACAGTTGAATGAAAGCCCTGAGGGGGCACTGTTGAACAATTTGAAGTTTGAGAGCGGAAATACAGATGTGGTTACTGTGGACGGAAACGGGGCAGTGACTGCAGTGGGCGAGGGCAGTACGGTGGTGAAGGTAAGTGCCGACGGTCTTGATGAGGTCTCCTGCAGTGTGGAAGTGAGCAATCAGCGCACTGTGACCGTAAGCGCCATAGGAGACTGTACGCTGGGAAGCGACGAGTCATTTAACACCACTACAGATTTTAATGCTTATGATATGATGAACGGCCACTCTTATTTCTTCCAGAACGTAAAAGATATTTTGGCGAATGACGATGCTACTTTTGCAAATCTGGAGGGAACCTTTACGACCGAGACCACCCGCGAGATCAAACAGTATGCTTTTAAAGGTGATCCTTCCTACACGGATATTTTAAAGTTGGGCTCTGTGGAAGTGGTAACTCTGGCAAATAACCACAGCAGTGATTATGGGGCCAAGAGCCTTTCTGACACGCAGAAGTATCTTTCTGAAGCGAAAATTGATTACTGCACCGGTGACCAGATTGCGATCCGGGAGGTCAATGGCATAAAAACTGCTTTCATTGGAATCTACGTTTTAGATGAGGGAATGGGGAAACAAAGTCAGGTGGAAGAGACTATTTCTTCTGCAAAATCCCAGGGGGCCCAGCTAGTAATTGTGGGCTTCCATTGGGGAAGTGAAAAAGCTACCCAGCCGGATGAGACCCAGCAGGCATTAGCCCATCTGGCCGTCGACTGCGGAGCAGATCTTGTGGTGGGACATCATCCTCATGTACTTCAGGGAATTGAAAATTATAATGGAAAGTATATCGTGTACAGTCTGGGCAATTTCTGCTTTGGAGGAAACAGTACGCCTTCTGATATGGATACCATGATTTTCCGCCAGACTTTCACAGTAACGAAAGACAATGTCCTTACAGACAGTCAGGTGGAGGTTATCCCATGTACGATTTCATCCACTGCAGGATACAATAATTACCAGCCGACGCCTGCTCAGGGGACGGAGGCAGACCGGATCGTAGGACGTGTAAATGAATACAGCAGTGCATTTGGACAGACATTCACAGCTTCCAGCGGATTGGAATAAAAACCGGAAATCAGGTCGATAAAATCTGAAGGCCAAGTCAATAATATAGGAAGACCAGATAAGCGAAATACGAGGGAAGGTCACAAAAAAGGAATGCTACAATTCGTAGCATTCCTTTTTTGTGACCCGATAAAATGGGCTTTTTTGTGTAACGAAAATACAGCCATTTCACAAAAATATAAAATGACACAAATTGTTTTATAATGTTGAAAAATGTATAAGAAAATGATAATATCCTTCCTACAAGGGCAGTATGAAGGGGTGAATCTGTTCTGTTCTAAAGAAAAGGGGGGCAATCTATATGTTATCTCAAAACACATCTCAAAACTTACCTCACAAAATCTATTATCATATCTTGCAAGGAAGCCGCTATACTTTTGCTGATGAGAGAAATAAGAAGAAGCTGCTTGATATTGTCCTTGCCACACAAGATCAAGAAAAATGGTGTATTTATGCGTTCTGTATTACAGATGACAAGGCATATTTTTTAATGGGGGTAAACGAGGAGCAAAATTTTCTTCTAGGTTTACAGAAGATAACAGAGCAGTTTACCCAATACAGCAATGCTAACAGGAACCGGTTTTGGCAGGCTGAAGTGCCTGTTTTATCCTTTTATATAGAAGAACTATATTCCGCGGAGGATCTGGCTGTATATTGTAGGAAGGTTCATCACGTTCCCCTTGAAAAGGGGTATGTGGAGCATTTGGCTGATTATTGGTGGAGCAGCTACATTACATATATTGGAATATATGCATGGGAGATGGTGGAGGAGGGGACGCTGCTCTTGCATTTCTCACCAGATGAAGAACTGGCACGCCGTAAGTTCAGGCAGTATCATTGCGGAAAAGTAAACATACCATGTTTATAGTAATAACGATAAAATATGGAAAATATAACGTAAAACATATCTTTTTCTTAAAAAAAAAGAAAGTTCATGACAATAGAAATAAAACATGATAGAATGGACAAACGTAAAGAAGGAAAGTATGTAATGAGGGATATGAAAGGGGAGTATAAATGATGAAGCATAAAGTGTTAGTATTGATGACTGCCGCAGTGACGGGGATGTTGGTGCTGACGGCATGTACTTCTTCCGAAAATGTAAGTACACAGTCACCTTCTTCCCAGAATACATCAAATACACAGTCCGGCAGCCAGAGCGTATCCGGTATTCAGGTTAGCCAGTCAGATGCAGTAGAATCATTTGACCTTCCGGAAGGCATAAATGGCGATACATCAGCTCCCGGGACAGTATCCGGGGGAGAGGCAGGTACTACCGGTTCAGGAACCGGGGATGGCACTGCAGCCCAAGGCGGCCCGGTAGAAGATGGTGGCCCGGTGGGCGACGTGATCCCGGATGAAGATGCGGCAGCAGCAGAAAATGATACATCCGATCCTGCATCAGAAGGTGAATCAGAAATCGATGATCAATGGGCAGGTACTTATGTCGGCGATGAGGAGACAGTGACGATCACGCGCTTAGATGAAGACACTATTTCATTCGTATTTACAGAAGCAGGGATCTCAGGTACTGCCACATTAAATGGATATCAGGCAGTTTACAAAGGGGATGATTACCACGACGTAGTGTTTAACCTAGACAAAGACACAATCGATGTGACAGTTTCAAGTGAAGAGGATTACGATTCTTCTGAATCACCGCTGATTGGACATTATGTAAGAGAACCGGAGCAAGAAGATTAAAAAGATTATAAAAAAGTGCAATTGCGCGCCAAAATAAAAAGTGCTATGATAAGAGCCGTTAAAATGATAGTAAGAGAAGCGTATACTGAATGGGGAGATACAGTATGAAAATTGAGAGCATAAAAAAATGGTGTAAGGCACATCCCTATGGGATGGCAATGATCTATCTGGTATTTTATTTGAGCGTTTTCCATTGGCTGGAAGTAACTGTAAAACCGGAATATATAATCCACTGTAAATTAGACGAAATGATTCCGTTTTGTGAAATCTTTATTATACCGTACGTTTTCTGGTTCCCGTACGTAGCCGGATCATTTATCTGGTTTAAAAGACGAGGATGGCAGGATTATTCAAAGCTTTGTACCATGATTTTTTCAGGGCTTACGATCTGCCTGATCATATATTATATTTTCCCGACGGGATTGAACCTCCGTCTGGCTACAAATCCGCACGAGACAGGCTTCCTTTACAATATGGTAAGCATGCTCCGGGCTATTGACACTCCGACCAATGTCTGTCCGTCCATCCATGTAATGAACACAGTGATGATCTTTCAGGCAATCTGCAGTCTGGAGAATGTAAAACACCGTAAGCTTACCATCGCTGTCCATTTTGTAATTATGGTTTCAATCTGCGCGTCCACAGTTATGCTGGACCAGCATTCTGTGATCGATGTAGTATGCGGCGTTATGATGAGCTTCGTTCTTCACGGATTGATCTACAAGGTAGAGTGGAAAGAAGCATTGGCACGCAGGAAAGCAAATGCAGAAGTTCGTAGAATTTCATGATGCCAGGGTGCTGGATGTCCGGGGGACATCCGTTTAGCACTGACCGAAGCGGAGCGGAGACGTGGGAGCGCGTAGCACGAAACAATCCGTATGGCATCTTTTGACTCTGACATAATTTCATAAAAATTTCGAAAAATCTAAAAAATTAAAAAATAATACTTGACTTTTAAACGGTTTTTGTATTATAATAGCAAAGCGAGTTGAGAAACAGCTCGCTGACTATGGGGTCTTAGCTCAGCTGGGAGAGCATCTGCCTTACAAGCAGAGGGTCATAGGTTCGAGCCCTATAGGCCCCATACCAATTGAATATGGCGGAATAGCTCAGTTGGCTAGAGCATACGGTTCATACCCGTAGTGTCGAGAGTTCGAATCTCCCTTCCGCTACTTGTCAGAAGCCTGAAATTCCTTGAAAATCAAGGAGTTTCGGGTTTTTTGTTTCATATATTTAAATCATTTTAATCAGAATAGTATTGTGGCTATATACACAATATTGAAAATGGAAAATGGGAAATATAATTGTAACTATAGTAGAGGTGGTGGTTACAATTATTGATTACAGCCCGCTGTGGGATACAATGCATAAGCGAAATATTTCACAGTATCAGCTTTTAAAATCTGGAATAGATAACAAAACATTGGATTCCTTAAAGAAGAGAAAAAATATTACATTATTAACAGTAGAAAAGTTGTGCCGGATTTTGGATTGTACACCAAATGATATTGTTAAGTTTAAAGATGATTAAAGGAGAAAAGCAGTTATATATGCTTTTCTCCTTTTTCATTACATCATGCAGCTGGTCTCTTTTTAGATATTTCTGGTAGGCTATTATTTATTCAAAAGTAATATTTTCTGTGATTATCTTATCGAACATAGTTTCTTGTGGATACATTCTCCCGTTGATTTCAGTTAAAGGATTATCTTTATATGCATTATAATAGCAGTTTACAATGATTTCTGCACGTCTTTGTTCGTCTAGATTGTTAAGAAAGCTAGCAACACCGAAATAAACGGATTTCAGAAGATCTTTTGATTCTTCAGAGTTGTCCAAGTATCCTAAATCAGAACCTACTAACATTGTTGACAGCTGTTCGTCGAGTGTACTTTCTATCGTAAAAATACCAATCATTGCGGCTGTTTCTTTATCCAAATCTTCGAGGACGGAATAGTTTGTATCTCCAGAAGTAATAGCCATATCAACTTCTAGCCATACAGAAGTACAACTATAAGGATCTTCGCCGGAATAATTACCGTCATTATAATTTGCAATATCATCAACATTATATTGGGATAACTCGAAATCGGAAGGTGTTATTCCGTACTTTTCTAAATACATTTCAGTGACAGAATCTTTTACAGATTGAACAATAGCTTCTTGTTCTTCTGAGGTAAACAAAGCATCATTTGTTTCTTCTGCGAATGCACACATAGAAAAGCTCATCGCCGTGGCCAATACAATTGCACATAATTTTTTCATTTTCATAACGTCAGTCTCCTTTCTAATAATAAATTGATTTGTGCTACGCACATTTTGTTTTCTTATGATTTTGATTATACTATATTGTGGATATTCCCACAATATTAAAATTAGAGAAAGAGAAAAGAAAAAATTTGTTGTATATGATTCTTCCTTTTTGAATTACACCATCCAATTTTCTCCTTTCTGGTTGTGGTTAAATTTTAATCAGTTTTAATCAAGGCAATAGGGATGATATGCCCTGTATCAAGGAGTTTCGGTTTTTTTGTGGCCAAGAAAAAATTACTGTAATGAATAAGAAAAGCCTGCCGCAGAAGTTTTTCGCATTCTGTGACAGGCTTTTTGATATTTTGGAAATAAACCAGAGATGTTATATGGTTGATTTGCCGGTGTTAACCATGATGACTGCCTCCCTGCCTTTTGGCTCTCCCATCTGGTAATAACCGGTATCCGTCCGGTTGAGACGCTGGATGGATACACAGCGGTTAGCTCGCTTTGGTGTATCATAGAGGAAACGGATCTCCTCTGTATTGTATTCTTCGTCAAATTCCGGATCGTCTTCTTCCTCATAATAAGGATCAAAGAGCAGCACACGGTCATCGGAAATCCCGGTTAGTAGCACGTAATGCCAACATTCGAGGTTTACCCGTACCACTACGGCTCCACCTGCCTCGAGGGCTTTCCAGATCGGGCTTTCAGGTGACAGGACCACATCTTCATCAGTGAGGTAATCACAATGGATGGGGAAGTGCCTGGTCTCGGAAAAATGGTTCAGCCAGTTTGTGATGTAATTCATCGCTGCAGCCGAGGTGCCGCGCTTACAAAGCTCCCCATTTTCGTTATAGGTATCCATGCAATAGAGCATGATAAACTTTACAATATCCGGATAAATTTCTTCCCGGTCAAAAAGATAGCGGATTCCGTTAAGAAGAGAGACCGGTCCGCAATCGTATTCGCTTGTCTGGTAATTTAATACATTCTTCATCCCATAACTCACCTTTCATTTGTAAAAAGTGCCTAAAATGATTGTAATATAACGTAAATTGCATGATTTGTCAAGTTTTTGCGAAAATTCCACGATTTTTTATCAAATTTGAAAAATGTATTTGACAAGAAAAGTGTGATATAATAAAATAAATAAAACTATATCATATATTTCATATAGAGATGGTAGGAAAAGGAAATGAACTGGGTATTGTTTTATCCATAAAAAAGAAGGAGGAAATCATATTGAAGAGGTTTATGCGAAAAGTAATTGGTGTAACTTTGGCTGCAGCAATGGCGGCTTCCACTGTGGGATTCGGAGCTGCTGCAGAAGGTGACGGAGCGGAGAAAATCGTAAACGTGGGTGTCACAGATTCTCTGGGTGGAGTGAATCCGTTGGCCATCGATCAGACAGAGATCAACAAGTATGCCGTAGGACTACAGTTTCTGCCCCTTGTAGAGCTGGATTCTGAGCTGAATTTTCAGGGAATGCTTGCAGACTCTGTGACCACAGAGGATAACCTGACTTTTACGGTACACATTAATGATGAAGCAACTTGGTCAGACGGTACACCGGTGACAGCAGAGGATGTGGAGTTTACGGTGCTGCGCCTTGCCAGCCCGGTGATCAACAATGCGACTATGCTCCTCTACGCATTTGAGGGTGTGGGCGATGACGGCTTCGTAGAAGAAGGAGCTACCAGTATTGAGGGTATTAAAGTTGTTGATGAGAAGACCGTACAGTTTACTTCCAAGTATCCGATGGCATTGACCACATTTGAAAACACCTATGGACGTTATCTGCATACGCTTCCGAAGCATATCCTTGGAGAATATACCGAGGAAGAACTGCTGACTTTGGATTGGTTCAACCATCCGGATGTGGTCAGCGGTCCGTATATTCTTGCAGATTATGATACAGACCACTATATTTCTTATACGGCAAATGAGGCTTACTGGAAGGGCGCACCGAAGATCGGCAAGCTGAACATCAAGATCGTTGAGGGCAGCCAGATCTATTCAGGACTGCAGTCCGGCGAGATTGATATTACCCATCATACTATGACAGCGATTCCGCAGGAAGACTATGACAGCATAGAAGCCCTTGAAAATGTGGAGACAGTTTACGGACTGCCGATCACAAACCAGTCTGCTTTTATCCAGACAGCCAATATCCCGGATGCCAGAGTGCGTCAGGCCCTTGTTTATGCCATTGACCGAAACCAGCTGGTTGAGCAGCTGCTGAAGGGACACGGTGAAGTGGTAGATGGTTTCCTTTCTTCTGCCAGCCCGTTCTTTGATGATGCGATTGAACCGATCTCCTATGATCCGGAGAAAGCAAAAGAGCTTCTTGATGAAGCAGGATGGGACGGATCCCAGACTCTGCGTTTCTATGTAAACTCAGGGGACAGCACATTTGTAAACGGTGCACAGGTGCTTGCGGCACAGTGGGCAGCAGTGGGTATCAACGTTGAGGTGACAACAGTGGATCTGGCTACACTGATGACTGTGGCAGGTTCGACGGATTATGATATTATGGCAGTGCAGTATACTTATGCGCCGGTTGATCCTTATCCGGATGTAGACTGGCTGCTTAGTGGCGAGGGAAGCTGGACCGGTTATGCTGATGATTCTATCAGTGAAGCATTGGCAGGTACACAGCAGACCAGCGATACAGAAGAGATCAAGAACCTTTATTCTATCGTAGATAAAAAAGTACAGGAAGATGTTCCCATGTTCTCCGTATATATCATCAGCGCCCAGGGTGCAGTCAGCAACCGCTTAAGTGGTGCAAAGCCGAGTGCATACGGTTTCTTCAATGATGTCCAGAACTGGGATATCAATGAATGAATCGGCCATTAAGTCCTATGGCCACCCATGCGTAAGCATATCGTGGTTCGAGGCTTTTGGCACTGGCATCTTTATTCAAAAATGACATTTGGACAAAAGAAAGGATAAACGAATGGCACATTTGCTTGAGGTAAAGGAGCTGACGACAGCTTTTACCGGTGACTATGGCAGAAATGTCAGCGTGGATCATGTGAGCTTTCATGTAGATGAGGGCGAGGTGGTCTGCATTGTAGGTGAGTCCGGATGTGGAAAAAGTGTGACCTCATTATCGATCATGGGGTTATTAGGGAGGGGCGGAGCCGTCATCGACGGTTCTGTCCTCTTTGACAATAAAGAACTTCTTTCCATGTCAGAAAAAGAGCTGGATCAAGTACGCGGAAATCAGATGTCCATGATCTTTCAGGATCCGCTGACTTCTTTAAATCCGGTGTTTACCGTAGGAAACCAGATGGTGGAAAGCATCCGCATCCATATGCATCTGTCAAAGGAGGAAGCCGCCAAACGGGCAGAGTCGCTGCTGTCGCGTGTAGGAATGCCGGATCCCCACAGTGTAATGAGAAAATATCCACATACGCTTTCGGGAGGTATGCGGCAGAGGGTGATGATCGCCATGGCTTTAGCCTGCAATCCTCGTCTGTTGATCGCGGATGAACCCACCACTGCCCTTGACGTGACGATTCAGGCGCAGATCATGAAACTTTTGAAGGAACTGCAGCGCGAGACAGGGATGGCGATGATCTTGATCACCCACGATATCGGTCTGGTAGCCAATATGGCCGACCGGGTGCTTGTCATGTATGCGGGGCAGATCGTTGAACGGGCTCCTTCAGAACTGCTGTTTCATCACCCGGCTCATCCATACACGCAGGCGCTCCTTGAAACTGTGCCGACGATCCGTGATGGCGCAGATCGCCTTCTGGTCTCTATACCGGGCATGGTACCGGAGAGCTATGATACTATGTCAGGCTGCCGGTTTGCGGACCGATGCGCTTTTGCCTGTGGGAAATGCGGCCTGCCACAGGAAGATTATGAATTTGGACCCGAGCACACCGCAAAATGTATTGTGATGAAAGAAACAGGGCAGTCTGCAAATTATACCTTGATGAAAGAAACTGAGCAGCCTGCAAACTGTGCCTTGATGAAAGAACATGATTGGGTTGGCGGACGGCCTGTCGTTACAAAAACTGAAATGCAAGGAGGTTGACCGGAATGAATGAAGAAAAGAAACCGTTGATTCAGGTCGACCACCTGAAGAAGTATTATCCCATTAAGGGAGGTATTATCACACATACCACCGGAAACATCCATGCAGTGGATGATATTTCCTTTACTATCATGGAAGGGGAGACCTTGGGCCTTGTGGGGGAATCCGGCTGCGGGAAATCCACCATCGGGCGTCAGCTTGTAGGGTTGGAAATACCAACGGAGGGCAGGATCTTGTATGAAGGAAGGGATTTGTTTTCTTTCAATAAAAAAGAAATGCGCCGGATCCGCACGCAGCTGCAAATGGTCTTTCAAGATCCCTATTCTTCCTTGAACCCGCGGAAACATATTTTTGAAATTCTGGCACAGCCTATGCTGTACCATCACATTTCCACCAAAGAGACCGTGGAGAAAGACATTGTGCGGATTCTGGATATGGTGGGATTGCCGGAACACATCCTTGGACGGTATCCCCATGAATTTTCCGGGGGACAGCGCCAGAGGATAGGGATTGCAAAAGCCTTATCGTTAAATCCCCGGTTCATCGTTTGCGATGAGCCGGTAAGCGCGCTGGATGTATCGATTCAGGCGCAGATCTTGAATCTGCTGAAGGACCTGCAAAAGGAATTGCATTTAACGTTGCTTTTTGTGGGACATGGTCTGGGTGCAGTGAACTATGTCAGTGACCGGATCGCAGTGATGTATCTTGGGAAGATTGTGGAGATCGGAGAGGCGCGGGAGATTTTTCGTCATCCGGTCCACCCGTATACGAAAGCGCTTTTAAGTGCAGTGCCCATACCGGATCCGGCTGAGAAAAACTGTGAGCGGGAGCTGCTGCAAGGCGAGATCGGGGACAGCTCCAATCCTCCCTCCGGCTGCCGTTTTCATCCAAGATGTCCTTATGCAGTGCCTGCTTGTGCAAAGCGTGAGCCTGTGCTGCAAAGCCTGATGAGAGAAAAGGAGCATGCCGCATCATGTCCGGTTATGGCAGAAAAGGAACATGCCGTATCATGCCAGATTACGGAAGAAAAGGAACATGCCGCATCATGCCCGATTGTGGCAGGAAAGGAGCCCGCCCATGTATAAGTATATTATCAAGAGGATCCTCATTGCGATCCCGGTCCTCATCGGGATCACGATCATTGATTATGCCATTATGTGCATGGCAGGCAGCCCTCTGGAGATGCTTCAGGGCCCCCGTGTTTCAGAGGCAGCAGTGGAGGCGAAAAAGATTGCATTAGGTCTGGACCAACCTTTTTATATCCAGTATTTTGTGTGGCTTGGACAGCTTTTGCACGGCAACATGGGATATTCCATCAAATCCTACCAGCCGGTTAGTGCGATGATCGCAAGCCATCTGGGCCCCACTCTTTTGCTGATGGGCGTATCCCTGATCGTCAGCTTGCTGATGGCAGTACCGTCAGGTATTTACAGCGCGATCCACCAGTACGAAAAAGGGGATTACGCAGTGGTTACCGCATCCTTTCTTGGCAGCAGTATCCCCAGCTTTTTCTTGTCTTTACTGCTGATCTATATCTTTACGGTTAAGCTTGGCTGGCTTCCATCCAGCGGAATGACCACCCTCGGAGCGGAAGGAGGATGGACTGACGTGGCAAAGCATATGGTAATGCCGGTGCTGGTGCTGTCGTTTTCTATGGCCGGCAGCAATATCCGTTACATCCGGAGCGCCGTACTGGAGATATTACAGCAGGATTATCTGCGGACTGCACGTGCAAAAGGAATCGGACATTTCCTTGTGATCAATAAACATGCGCTGCGCAATGCACTGGTGCCCATTGTGACCGTTATAGGTATGGAGATACCGGCACTGTTCGGCGGCGCCGTGATCATTGAACAGGTATTTTCCTGGCCGGGATTGGGGCTTATGACCATGAGCGCCATTACTTCCCGTGACTATCCGGTGATTATGGGCGTGTGCCTTCTTTCAGCCGTTGTCGTCCTTGTGGCGAACCTAGTTACGGATATTTTGTATGCTCTTGTGGACCCAACCATTTCGCTGAACTAGGAGGAACCGTCATGGCAAAGGATAAAAAGACTGATATTATAAACGAAAGTTATCTCCAGACGGTGTTCCGCCGTTTTCGCCGTCATCATCTGGCTATGGCCAGCCTTGTGGTGTTGGTTGTTTTAGTGGGATCCGCTTTACTTGCCCCTTGGATTGCGCCTTATGATCCAGATGCGATCGTGGGAACCTTCAGCGGGGCGCCTTGTAGGGAGTTCTTACTTGGGACAGACCAGATCGGCCGTGATGTGCTCAGCCGATTGCTGTATGCCATGCGGATCTCACTTCTGGTAGGCGTATTGGCAACGGTGATCTCCACAGTAGTAGGTGTGGTGCTTGGATTGATCGCCGGTTATTTTGGCGGGATCGCGGATATGGTTATTATGCGCTTTACAGACATGGTGATGTCTTTTCCTTATATTTTACTGGTTCTTGTGGCGGCAGCCATTTTCCGTCCGGGACTTTGGAACATTATTCTGATTCTGGGCTTCGTGGATTGGCCCGGCATTGCCCGCTTGGTGAGAGGAAATGTCCTTAGCCTCCGGGAAACAAATTTTGTCAAAAGCAATATCGTTGCAGGCATGCCTGTACGCCATATACTTTTTTCTGAGATTTTGCCCAATACAGTGGCTCCGATCCTTGTGTATGCCACATCGGTCCTTGCCTTGTCCATGCTGGATGAGGCTGCATTAAGCTTTCTTGGACTTGGCGTCCAGCCACCCACAGCGAGCCTTGGAAATATGCTGAACGGTGCCCAGTCCCTGACTGTCCTCACAAAACAGCCCTGGCTCTGGATTCCCGCAGGACTTTTGATCGTTATTCTTGTGATGTCCATTAACTTCATCGGTGATGCGCTGCGGGATGCACTCGATCCAAACAGCAGGTAAGGAGATTGCAAAGGTTATGAAAAATCCACTTCACTATCAACTTTCAGAATATGATTGTGGACCTACCTCCATGTTAAATGGGATCAGTTACTTATTTGAGCGGGAAGAGATCCCGCCGGAGGTGATTCGCAATATCATGCTGTACTGTCTGGATTGTTACAGTACGGAAGGGGTGCCGGGAAAATGCGGTACCTCCACAGCAGCCATGATGTTTTTAAGTAACTGGCTTTGCGGTTTTGGAAAAATCGGCCA
>JALFIB010000069.1 GCA_022776305.1 Lachnospiraceae bacterium | reverse complement strand
TCGTTCCAGACTCGTTCATTGCAGTATTGGCAAACAATGGTATGTGTCTGAAAACAGCGTTCACATAGGTGCTGACCTCTGAAAAGATAATGGCTCTCGCTGGAACAAAATATACAGTGCTCTTTCATATGTGTTCCTCCCTGTAAAAATATGTCCCTTGTCACACATCACGATATTAGATGTTGGGACAGGTGCGGCAAATATACTTCATACCCGCCGCTTACAGGGATAATATACAATTGAATGAGCTGTGATTTTCGGAATCAATTACTTAACATCACAAATAACAAATCAAAAAGGAGCGAAAAAAGCATGCTGGAGACATACAACGATATCATGACTGTAGAGGATGTATGCGAAAGTCTGCTCATTGGAAAAAATGCGGCATATCAGCTGTTGAATCAGGGAAGCATTAAAGCATTCCGAATTGGAAGTCGTTGGAAGATACCGAGAGCTTCTGTCATTGAATACATATTACGTTCTCGCCAAGGTTAGCTGCCTTGGCGAGAGTATTTGTAACCGTTACCCCTTGTCTGACACGGTTATCAACTGTAAACCGTAGTATTCACGCAGGAAACTTCCGAGATAGTCTTGAAAATTATAGTAATCCTCTTTCGTGCCTGGATATTTCTTCCCGGTTAAAAAATTTACAACGTTCATGACAAAGTGAATATGAAAGCATCTGCTATCCTCATGAATAGAATAAATGATCTGATATTGTCCTCCATAATAACGGGCAGCATAATCAGCAATCTTACTCAGCGAATCGTAGACATGGGAGCGAAAACGTTTGACCTCCTGTGCTGAAAAGGACAAAACCATATGTCTGAGCCGCAAACCTTTAAATTTGCCATAGGCTTCTGATACTCTTCTCATCTCATATGCTGGCTGATTCAAATTTACCCCAAAACCTCCAACCAGATGATGTTCTGTTTTTTTATCATTCATACAGTAAGATACAACATCATCCAGTGCAGAATCGTCCTGATACCTTCGACTCCCTGTCCGCTGTAACATAGATGGATCTTGGTGACAAATTACTTTAAGTATCGGCATATAGCCCCTCCAAATTCTGTAAGCTCATTGCGGATGGATGTATCATTGATTCCTGCAATTATATTATAAAACAATGGCATCATCTGCATAATACGGTCACTAAGCAGCTTTACCCCAAGTTTATCATCTAAAATTTTATGGGATATATATTGATTTAGTGGACAGTGCTGCTGTAGAGCTTGTTCCATAAGAATTTGATATTCATCCAAAGATAATGTAATTCTAATACTTTTCTTTTTTTTAGATAATTGATCTGTCTGAGTAGAGTTCATAAAATAACCTCCAAATGCAAATCAGGATTAATAAAGGTCACAAGGGGAAGTGGACTGTGCCACTTCCCCCTGCGGGCCCCTAAATGATTGTTAGGTGCAATATAAAGTAAAATAATCAGAAAATTGAAAGCAGTTGACATAAATGAAATTCTAGTATATTGTGCAAAGTTGCTTGTGCGATTATGTTGTATTTTTTTGTTCAAAAGTTCTATGCTGGTCTTAATGGAGGTGGTCTAATGTCACAAGAATTCAAAGCGACCATAACAAAGAGGGAATTGTTTCATCCGCTCTATCCAAAAGCGCTGATGAACTTTCACGAAATGCCTCGTGGTTACGTCAGCGATATCATCAGCAATCAGGAGTTGGAGAATTGGACTCAATGGAAACATCTGCGTCCTATTACACCACCACGCCCAGTATTTATTACTGCCCAGACCGGAGCTGGGAAAAATTATTTTATAACCCACAATCTGCGTGAATATGCAAAACGCAATGGGGAACGGATTTTGTATGTGAGCAACCGTGTTGCGTTAGATTATCAGCAGAAACTGGAACTGGCACAATTGACCCACACAAAACTGCCTTGGAACCCCAATACCACCACTTGGGAAAACATGGAAGCCTTTGAAAATGTAACGGTATTGACCTATCATAAGCTGGCGGAATATTTACGGGACAAGGATAGCGCCTGGTTTGATTCCTTTGGTTATGTTGTCCTGGATGAATGCCACTTCTTTTATAGGGATGCCTTTTTCAATGAAAAAACATGGTATATTCTTAAACGGATTCCTCAAAAGTTCCGTTTTAGCGTTCGCATCTACATGTCTGCCACATTGGAGGATGTATTTGAACCCATTAGATATGTGGAAGAACTAAAACAAACCGGGGAGTGTAAGCCATTTCCCAATAGCTACCGCTTCCCCCTGGATTATTCCTCCTACACCAGTTTCTTTTTTTCAAGTCTGACTCAAATTGAAAAATTAATAAAGCAAGAAATACAAAGCCGGGAAATATCCAGGAGCGCCGGGACAAGTCCGGTAAATTGATTTCATATTCCATCCGCGTCCACAGGGGCCGTGGAGCTGACGGAAAGCAGTTGAAGCCCTGGACGGCCACCTTTGAAGTCTCACCAACATGGACGGAAAAGAGCGCAAGAAAAAAGGCCGAGGCTTTCGCCGCGACCT
>JALFIB010000035.1 GCA_022776305.1 Lachnospiraceae bacterium | reverse complement strand
TCGTAAAATTCGAATCTTTAAACAAGCCGACGTAGAATGTCTCATTTACTTTTTTCTGAAGCGTACCCTGATATACCTTCTTCGTCAAATACAACGTCACTTTAGAAGCCTTCGGCTGGTTTGTGATCGTAACAGAAGCATTATCACCTTTCGAGATTTTCAAAGTCGGTTTGTCAATCTCTACGTTATAGCCAAATTCTTCTGACTGGTTCAAGATACTTCCGTTCTCATCTACTTCCGCGATATAATAAGTGGTTTCGTCCCCATCTGGCTTAAACAGGATGCGGCGGCTCACCTGAACGGATGACGCATCTTGAAGGTCCAACTTGATAATGGTCGGTGTACCACTATAATCGGATTCCCGGAAAATACCTGCATAGAACGTCTCTGTCACCTTTTCGGCAGCGCCGGTAGATTTTACTACCTTTTTCGTAAGGGTAAGTTTTGCTGTATAGTGGTAACCTTTCGGAAGACTGCTGTAAACATTTTGGATCAGCGTCGTCTTGCTCTTGCTGTCCATGGTGACTTTTCCGCTCTGGGCATACTTGATTGTATGGCTTCCGGTAGAGGTGAGAGGTTCTCCGTACTGGTCCGTTTCTGCCACATAATACGTTGCCGTCTCCCCTGTGGAGCCCTTTGCCTGTACATTTTCAAATGTAGTTATGCCGCTGAGGCCTTTTACTGTGATTGCCTGCACGTCGCTTACTTTTTGCGTATGGCCTGCATCTGCGAACAATGCTACGCGGAAGGTGTAACTGCCATTTGCTGCGTTTGTGCCATTTGTGTCATCCCGTGCATAAACCTGATACTTTCCGCTGTAAACCTGTTTGTTCACTGTGACAGAGTATCCCGTTTTTTCTGCTGCACTGCTCTGCATGACAACTTCCGTCACCATACCCCTTGCCACTTCAAAGGCTACATCCGCTGACGGTGCATATCCGGATGGGGCTGATACCTGTGACAAATAATATTTCTTTCCCGCTTCCAATACATTCTCTAACACATAATCAGTATCCTTTGACTGGAAAACAAGGGCTTTTCCGTTGTTATATACAACTTTTCCGTCCTGATCCTTGATGACCATGGTGACACCGGAAATATGCTTTCCTGTTTTTGCATCAACAAGGCGCGTCGATACGGTCGATGCATTGATCTGGTTCCTGATCTGTGCCGTAAATTCTGATCCGCATACAATAGAAAGTTTCCCGTCGGCATTTGGCAGATAGCTGACCGTATACACAGAATCACCTTTTTCACCACCCACTACCTTACCGTTTTGATCCGTCTCACTGAGATAAAAATCTGCTTTTCCCGCAGTCATCTTCAGCTCATACGTTGCTTCCATCGTACTCTTATCCTGCATCGCAAAGGTAATCGGAGTCTGGGTTACTTTTTGCGTCCTGCTGCTGTCACGGTATAAATCCACATAGAAGGTGTCATCTGCCTGCCCGATCAAAGCATTGCCTGATTGATCCAACAAGTTTTTCGTCAGCTTGATGTTTGCGATATAGCTGAAATCGCCTTCCGGATAAGGATTGATCGTGCTGTCCGGTGAAAAAAGGTAACTTAATTCCACTGTTTTTTGCTCGTAAACCGGATCCGTAGCTTCTCTGGTTACAGGCATCTCAGAAAATGTAATTCCTGTATAAACTACAGAAATCTTGTTTTCGCCATTTACTTCATATGCTTCAAATGTACCGCTTGGAAGCGCTTCTCCAAGTTCATTGGTAGGAGCCAGATAATAGCGTGCACCGGCTTCTAAGCCGCGAAATACAATCTGCTGGCTCTTCTGGGCATTCCCATCAAAAACTACTTCTTTTACCGCACTGACTCTTGCCGTGCAAGTCTGATCAGAAAACAGCGCTGCATAATACTTCGACTTACGCCCTTCCTCTGCCGTAAGGAGAACGCCGTTACAGAATGCATCTGCTTTCACAGAAATAGAATTCGTATCGACTTCCGATATTCTTCTATTTGTTACTTTTACAGGTAATGCTTCAGGACTTGCCGAACCTTCAGAATCTCCACCGGCTGGTATCGTAAACTCCTTATCTTTTGCGATCTCATATCCATCATCCGTCGATAGCTGGGATAAGAGATATGTTTCTCCTTTTTTGAATCCCTGAATTGTTTGAGCGGCAGTGCCTTCTCCCTCTGTATCTCCATGATATGTAATCAGATGTATTGGTTTTCCATCTGCATCCTTCAGGATCTTTCCATCCGAATCTTTTACTACAAACACCGCATTTTTAATATAGGTTGGTGGTGTTTCTCCCTCATCGGGACCTTCCTCGATTACCGTCAAGCTAATAGAACCTGTATTTCCGCCATCATCATCCAGAGGCTCGATCTCATCTTCATCA
>JALFIB010000032.1 GCA_022776305.1 Lachnospiraceae bacterium | reverse complement strand
GGCTGAGGCAGAAGCAGCCCTTGCTTCCAGCGACCAGTTCATCATCTGGGTAGGAGATTCCAGAACACTGGGGATGCGGGATGCCGTACAGAATGACGATCTGTATATCGGTGCATCCGGAGAAGGATATGACTGGCTTTCAGAAACAGGCCTGCCTCAGGTGAAGGATGCCATGAAAGATTATCCGGAGGCCCCCATTGTTTTTAATTTCGGTGTAAATGACTATGACAATATGGAGAATTACCTCACACTGTACAAATCGCTGGTCAAAGAATACCCGAATACAGATTTTTATTTCCTGTCTGTGAACCCCATTGAACCTACCCAGTGTGAGAATATCACCAACGAAGAGATTTCTGATTTTAACAACCACTTAGAAGAAGCGTTTCCCGATACTTACATTGACAGTTTTACATTCCTCATGGCAAATGAGACAGTTACCATCGACGGCATCCATTACTCAGGGGATGACTACCGGGTGATCCATGAATTTGCTTCACAGGAAGTTGCAAAAAGGGCTGCAAAATAAAGCAGCCCTTTTCTAGTTGTGCCTTACAGTATAAATTCTGCCACCTGCATCCTCTGGCTTTGCCTTACAGCAAAAATTCCGCCATCACTGCATTGCAGACATCCAGTCCCCGGGAAGTCAGGCGGATCCTTCCCTCTTTTCGCTCCAAAAGGCCCAGTGCCTGTTGGCGCTCCAGTACGTTTTTATACACCGCATCGATTTTCTTCCCGAATCTGGCTTCAAATTCTTTTTCACTGATTCCTTTTATCATGCGAAGTCCCAGAAACATAAATTCTTCCATCCGGTCTTTGCATGTTAACCGTTCATATTCTCGTTCTGAAAAATCTCCCTTCAGATACGCTTCCATACAGTCCGGATTTTTGATACGGTACCATCCGGCGTCTTTTACGACTGCGGCATCTGCAGAATCCTCCCCATTCTTTTCATGCCTCTTGGAAAGCTGCAGCAGGGAAGAAGCCCCCAGCCCAAAACCGGCGTACTCGGTGCCATTCCAATATCCTATGTTGTGGCGGCACACAAAACCCGGAAACGCATAATTTGATATTTCGTACCGTTCCATTCCGGCTTCTGCCAGCATTTCTTCTGTCATGCAGTACATTTTCCTCTCTTCTTCCTCGGAAGGAAGGTACTGCGGCTTTTCCCCTCTGCTTCTTCTTTCATCATCTTCATGGTATGTTTCGTAAAAAGATGTCCCCTCTTCTATGATCAGGCTGTAAGCCGATATATGCTGGGGACGAAGAGCCAGAACCGCTTCCAAGGTCTCCCTCCACGACTGTACACTTTGTCCCGGCAGGGCAGACATCAAGTCTACATTGATATTAACAAATCCAGCCTTGCAGGCTGCCTCATACGTCTGAAAAAAATCTTCCCAGGTATGGATACGTCCCAATAAGGTTAATTCCTTGTTTTTCGATGACTGCAGCCCCAGACTGAGCCTGTTGATCCCGGCTTTCCGGTACTCAGCCAGCTTATGAAAATCGGCAGTACCCGGATTGCACTCGATGGTCACTTCTGCATCCGGCAAGAATAAAAATTCCTGATGCAGCAGATCCATTATCTCAGATATTTTTCCTGCTTCCAGAATAGATGGGGTTCCTCCACCAAAAAATACCGTGGAAACACGGTATTTTTCTTTTTCAGGGAATGCGAGGATCTCTTTTTTCAGCGCCTCTATATAAGCTTCTTGTGTCTTTCTCCCTGCCGGGGCAGACAAAAAATCACAGTATGCACATTTTTTTGCACAAAATGGAATGTGCAGGTACAGTTCCAGTTTTTTCATTTTCCCACTTATCATTCTGCTTTTCATGGAGCTTTTCTTTGCTTTTCGTGGAGCTTTCTTTTATTTATCATCCAGTTTCAATACACTCATAAATGCCTTCTGGGGGATCTCTACGTTTCCAATCTGGCGCATACGTTTCTTTCCTTCTTTTTGCTTTTCAAGAAGCTTCTTTTTACGGGAAATATCGCCGCCGTAGCATTTTGCAAGCACATCCTTGCGCATCGCCTTTACGGTCTCTCTGGCAATGATCTTGCTGCCGATAGCAGCCTGGATCGGGATCTCAAAGAGCTGCCTTGGAATCTCTTCTTTTAATTTTTCACACATTTTGCGTCCCCGTTCATAGGCAGTCTCTGCATGGACAATGAAAGACAGTGCATCTACCTCTTCCCTATTTACTAAAATATCGAGCTTCACAAGCTCAGAACGCTGGTAGCCTTTCAGTTCATAGTCGAAAGAAGCATATCCGCGGGAACGGGATTTTAAGGCATCAAAGAAATCATAAATGATCTCATTTAAGGGCAGTGTATATTTCAGAAGAGCCCTAGTCTCCTCGATGTATTCCATACCGCCGTAAATACCGCGGCGTTCCTGGCAAAGCTCCATGATAGAGCCGATAAACTCTGTGGTCACCATGATCTCCGCAGCAACCACCGGTTCTTCCATATATTCAATCTCCGAGGGATCCGGAAGGTTGGAGGGATTGGTCAGCTGGATCACTTCACCGTTCGTCTTATGCACTTTATAGATAACACTGGGGGCCGTAGTAACAAGGTCTAAATTGTACTCGCGCTCCAAACGCTCCTGTATGATTTCCAAATGCAAAAGCCCAAGGAATCCGCATCGGAAACCAAATCCCAGCGCTATAGATGTCTCCGGCTCAAAATAAAGAGAAGCATCATTTAACTGAAGCTTTTCCAGCGCATCCCGCAGGTCCGGATATTTCGCACCGTCTGCCGGATACATTCCGCAGTACACCATGGGATTCACTTTTTTGTAACCCGGAAGAGGGCTTTCACAAGGCTTGTCCGCACGAGTCACCGTGTCACCTACACGCGTCTCTTTTACATTTTTCAAGCTGGCGGTCAGGTATCCTACCATGCCGGCACTGAGCTCATCGCAGGGGATAAACTGTCCTGCCCCAAAATATCCAGCCTCTACCACCTCTGCCTCTGCCTTGGTGGCCATCATGCGAATCGTGGTTCCTTTCTTTACCGTTCCGTTCATAACACGGACAAAGATGATCACACCTTTGTAAGAATCGTACACGGAATCAAAGATCAATGCCTGCAGGGGGGCATCCGGATCACCTTTGGGCGCCGGGATTTTTTCCACGATCTTTTCCAGCACCTCTTCCACATTTTCCCCTGTCTTTGCGGAGATCCGCGGGGCATCCTCTGCCTCAATCCCAATAATATCCTCTATCTCATTGATCACTCGTTCCGGATCGGCACTGGGCAGGTCGATTTTATTGATCACCGGCATCACATCCAGATCATGGTCCAGGGCAAGATAAACGTTTGCCAGTGTCTGTGCCTCGATTCCCTGTGCGGCGTCCACCACAAGGATCGCGCCGTCACAAGCGGCAAGGCTTCTGGACACTTCATAATTAAAATCCACATGTCCCGGAGTATCGATCAAATTGAAAATATACTCTTCCCCGTCTTTTGCCTTGTACACGGTGCGGACTGCCTGTGATTTGATGGTGATTCCACGCTCCCGCTCCAATTCCATATTATCCAGTACCTGATTTTGCATCTCACGGCTGGTCAGAAGCCCCGTCATCTCAATGATGCGGTCTGCCAGCGTTGATTTTCCATGGTCGATATGGGCTATAATACAAAAATTCCTGATTTTATTCTGATCTATTGCCACTTGTGTTCCTCCTCGTCGGCTTATCTAACTTCATGTCCTCCAAAAGAATCGACAGTTTTTCCCGCCTATTCTCACCGGCGTATTCTATATCCGCTACAGTTTAACACACTTTTTTGCAGCTTGTCCATAGGAAGACAGTTATTTTCCCGACAGAACTGTATCTAAAACCTCCGCAATAGGCGCCATGGCATTTCGCTCTTCTTCCACAGTATTCAGCTGCGTTCCCGCTTCGATCAGCGCAGAGCGGGGCCGCAGATGCAGGTTGAACCGTTCCGCTTTCAAATATATGTTTCTGGTAAAATCAGGATATTTCTCCTGAGCTGCCAGCTGCATTTGAAGAGAAAAGGCAAGGTTCTGTTCAATATAAGGATTTTGCAGCCATGTAAGGGGTTCGTTCTGGCTGTTTCTGGAGATCCCGTTAAAAAACATGATCCTTGAAGTCGGCTTACCGTCAATCTCCGTTACAAATTTCTCCCCCTCCACCCCATCCCGGTGAAGGTCAATGATCACCTCTATCGACGGATACTCCTCCAGGATTTTTTTCACAGCATCCCGGGCATAGTCGTATGCTGTGCTGCGGTCCAACACCCCATCCACCAGATCATAGACTCCTGTATCATGGATTACGGAATATCCATACTCTTTCTCCAGAATTTCTGCCAATGTCTCTCCCATTCCCACAATGGTATCTTCCACATACCCCTCTCTTGAATCAACAAATGCTTCTTGGCTATGGGTGTGGTAAATCAGTATCTGCGGAACCTCCGGATGCTTTTCTAAACGCAGATCCGTCCCCAGAAGCTTTCCCGCGTCCAGAAGCTCTGCGTCAGCTGTGGTTCCGCCATCTACGGTATAATAGTTGGAAAGAAAGTAATCAAAATTCTCAAGCTGTTCCATGAGAGTATCAGATATCCCAGTGCTGAAGGCTTCCACACTTCTTTCCGGCTCTGACTCACTTTGCTCCGTTTCCGGTACTATTGTCCCTTCTGTTGTTGCTTCTTTTTTTGTTGCCGTCTCTTCTTCTGTTGCCGCTTCTTTTTCTGTTGCTGCTTCTTGTGCTGTTGCCGTCTCTTCTTCTGTTGCCGTTTCTTTTTCTGTTGCCGCCTCTTGTGCTGTTGACTCTGGTGTTATCATTTCTTCTGCTGTCTCTGCTTCAGCCTGTCCATCTGCTAAATAGCTGTATGCGGGAATAATCTGGTGCGATAATCCGGAAGCTATGCTGTCTTTGCCCTTTTCTTCAATGGTTGCTGTATATCCCGGAGCCCAAGTGCGTATGGCTGCATCTTCCAGAAAGCGTTGGATATTTCCAGCCAAAACAGCCTGCTGCCCTGCAGGTGTACTCACCAAAATATGGATACCTTTATACAAAATGTATATGCTTAATGCCAGAATAACCAAATACAGCAGCTTCTGCAGTCCATCCGGTCTCCTCATATAATGCCTCCCTCAGGCCTGTTTAAAATCACACTTTCATTTTCACAGGCGCTATCATATATATATGAAGAATCGGTTCTGGTTTATGACCTTGGAAAAAGGATTCTCTTATTCTTGTTTTTGGGAAAATGCAAGATTTAAACCCTCAGAAATGGTATAGCTTAAATATTTTACTGTCTCATCAATATCCTTTGGCGTCACAAACATAGTATTCAAATGGGGAGAGATCAGCTCGCGTATCATCTGGTGTTTTTCTGCTTGGTCCAAAGTGCCCAGCGTACCACCCAGACGCTGCATATTTTCAGAATGGTCCATCTGTTCAATCAATTCTTCCATGGTATCATTCACAATGGTTGCCGCATCCACCACAGTGGGAACTCCTACTGCGATCACCGGTACCCCCACAGTCTCCTCATTGATGGCATTTCTGTGATTTCCCACTCCTGACCCCGGGTTGATTCCTGTATCTGTAATCTGGATCGTACGGTTCAGACGCCTTGTACTGCGTGCAGCCAGCGCATCCACTGCAATGACTACTTTCGGATGTGTCTCCTGCACTACGCCTTTGATAATCTCCAATGTCTCCATGCCGGTCTGTCCCATCACTCCCGGCACAATGGCGCTGATTTCCCCGGTTTTTTCCACGTCAGAAGGCAGCCTTCCGTATTCTTTTATCATATGCCTTGTAATATGAAGATTGTTCACCACATTTGGGCCCAAAGCGTCAGGTGTCACTTCGCGGTTCCCTAATCCCACCACCAATATGGAATCTCTTTCTTTTCCCAGCATCTTTCTTAAATGTTTTGCAAATTCAATCGATATTTCGCGGTGGTACCCCTCATCCGGTGAAGACATATTGGGCGCTTCGATGGTAATATAAATACCCACAGGCTTTCCCATTGCTTTTGCCCCGTTCTCTGTCTCAATATGCACAATAGTCGTGTAGATCTCTTTTTGCTTATCCGACTGTTCTTCCACCTTCACTCCCCGCAGCCTGATATCATCCTCTTCATAGCTTTCTCTCACTTCTAACGCTAAATCTGTCCGAACTTGAAAATTACCCATCATAATTGTTCTCCTTTGTACCTGTATTTGTTAGGATCTTTACTATTTTTTACAAGTTTTTAGGATTTATGTATTGACAGAAAACTTAGATTGGAATAAGATATATGAGTATGTTTACATTAAACGTCCGTGTCCGATTTTAATGAAACAAAATATAATCTCAGAATGTTTGGAGGTGTACACATTGGCTAACATCAAATCTGCTAAGAAGAGAATTCTGGTAACAAAGACAAGAAATGAGCGTAATAAGTCCATTAAGTCTGCTGTTAAGACCGCTATCAAAAAGGTAGAGGCTGCTGTTGCAGCAAACGACAAGGCTGCAGCTGAAGCTGCATTGTTGTCCGCTACTTCTGTTATTGATAAAGCTGCTAAAATAGGCGTAGAGCACAAGTATAACGCAGCTAGAAAAGTTTCACGTCTTGCAAAAGCAGTTAACGCTATGGCATAAGCATAAATCAGATTACAAAAAAGCAACCGATACCGTCATGTCGGCTGCTTTTTTTATTTGCTGTATTTCTAATTACTCCTGCGTTATTTCCTTTCTATTTGTTTCCGCCTTGTTCCGCTTCCGTCTCATTACAATTCGGCTGCTCATCGGCCGGTGTCTCCAAGCACAAATGTTCAATGGTCTCCCATATTTCCTCTCTTCCCTGCTTTGTCTGGGCTGAAAAGGGAATAATCATGGTTCCCGGGCGCACCTTCAATCCCTCCCGGATCAATTTGACCTGTTTCTGCACCTGGCTGCGTTTGATCTTATCAAGCTTCGTGGCAATGATGATGGGCTCGAAACCGTTGTGGCAGATCCAGTCATACATCATCTTATCATTGTTGCCCGGTTCATGGCGGATATCTATTAATAGGAACACGGCGCGCAGCTGTTTCGAGCCATGGAGATAGCGCTCAATCAATTTTCCCCATTTTTCTTTTTCACTCTGGGATACCTTTGCATAGCCATATCCCGGCAGGTCCACAAGGTAAAGGGCATCATTGACATTGTAAAAATTGATGGTCTGTGTCTTGCCCGGCTGTGCACTGGTACGCGCCAGTGCCTTGCGGTTCATCAAACCATTGATCAGGGAGGATTTGCCCACATTTGACTTTCCGGCAAAGGCCACCTCCGCTTTTGTATTGTCCGGTAAAACGCTTGTGATTCCGCAAACCGTTTCAAGATTTACTTGTTTTATGACCATTTCTTCCCTCCTGACGTTTTGTTATAGTTTGTTACAATCTGTTCCAGTTCTTTTGTTCGTTCCGTATAAACACAGGCCATATCGGCCTGTGTGTTTCACTTATGGTTATTTTGCCCGCGCCAAAGCTACCTTCAGCACTTCCGGCATTGACTTCACGTAAATAAGTTCCATGCCTTCCTTTATTTCCTCTTGGATCTCAGCAATATCAGCCTTGTTTTCCTCCGGAACAAGCACAGTGGTGATCCCTGCCTGCTTTGCAGCGAGGAGCTTTTCCTTCAAGCCGCCGATGGCCAATACACGGCCGCGTAAGGTGATCTCACCGGTCATAGCCACATCTGCACGCACAGGAATGCCGGTAACCGCAGACAAAATGGCGGTAGCCATGGTAATTCCTGCCGAAGGGCCGTCTTTTGGCACCGCCCCTTCCGGAATATGGATATGTATATCATTTTTTGCAAAAAACTCTGAATCGATCTTATATTCTTTGCTCTGGGAACGGACGTAGCTGATGGCGGTCCGTGCCGATTCCTTCATCACATCCCCAAGCTGCCCGGTGAGCAAAAATTCGCCTTTTCCCGGCATCGTATTTACTTCGATCTGCAGTGTATCCCCGCCGACGCTGGTCCATGCAAGTCCGCGCACGATACCGATGTCATTCTTTTCATTTTTCTTTTTAAAGGTATACCGTTTTCGTCCCAGATACTTTTCCAGATTCTTTTCTGTGACACGGACGCTCTTTGCATCTTCTTCCAAAAGCTCCCGGGCTGCTTTCCGGCAGATTTCACCGATCTTCCGCTCCAGCTGGCGCACGCCGGCCTCCTTTGTATATCCGCTGATCATGGCATTTAAAGCAGGCTTCGTAATGGTAAGCTGCTTTTTCCCAAGGCCGTGGCGCTCCATCTGTTTTTGCAGCAAATGCTCTTTTGCGATATGAAGCTTCTCGTTTGCAGTGTAACTGCTCACCTCTATAATTTCCATACGGTCAAGGAGCGGCCGCGGTATGGTGTGGAGGTCATTGGCTGTAGCAATAAACAAGACTTCCGACAGATCGATGGGTATTTCCACATAGTGATCCCGGAAACGGCAGTTCTGCTCCGAATCCAGCACCTCCAGCAGTGCAGAAGAAGTGTCCCCCTTATAATCACTGCTGACCTTATCAATTTCATCTAAAAGCATCAATGGGTTTTTCACTCCGGCCTGGCGCATTCCGGAAGCGATCCTGCCGGGCATGGCGCCCACGTACGTTCTCCTATGTCCCCGGATCTCAGCCTCGTCCCGGACACCTCCCAGACTGATACGCACATATTTTTTCCCAAGGGCTCTTGCTATAGAACGGGCAATGGACGTTTTTCCGGTCCCCGGAGGACCCACAAGGCAAAGAATCGGGCTGTCACCTTTATGGTTCAGACAGCGCACTGCCAGAAATTCCAGTACCCTCTCTTTCACCTGTTCCAGACCGTAATGGTCCTCTTCCAAAATTTTTTCTGCGTTCTTCAGGTCCTCATTGTCCTCTGACATTTTATCCCAGGGAAGTTCCAGAAGCGTCTCAATATACCCCCTGAGTACCGAGCTCTCTGCAGAATTATTTCCAAGGCTTTTCAGCCGTTCCGTCTCCTTAAATATCTTAGCCTTCACTTCATCAGAAGCACAAAGCTTCTCTGCTGACTCCTGATAATGCTTTACATCAGATAAAAGGGTATCTTCTCCCAGTTCTTCCTGAATCACCTTTATCTGCTCTCTGAGCACATAATCCTTCTGGTTTTTGTCGACCCGCTCTTTTACTTTCTGCTGGATCTCATTACGCACCTGCATGATCTCCATCTCATTGACAAGGAAGGTACACAGGATATCATACCTTTCCGCCGTATTGCCGGCTTCCAGCAATTTTTGGCGTTCTGTGTAATACAATGGCAGATGTACACAGACAGACATCACCAGCTTTTCAAGGTCCCGGATCTCCAACAACTGGCGAAGGGCTTCTTTTCCGAATTTCTGGTTCAGCTGGCCATAACGTTTCAGCAAGTCATCCAGCGCACGCACCATACCGGCAGATGTCAGCTCGTCAAATGGAATGGTTTCTTCCTCGATCATCTCCACTTGCGCCATCAGGCAGCTTCCGTTGTCCTGAGTCCCCAGCAGCCTTCCCTTATCAATGCCTTCCGCCATGACCCGGACAATATCCTTGGGCAGCTTGGCCACATTTCTTATTTTTGCCGTGACACCAATCTCGTATAAACTTCGCAAACCCGGATTGTTATCATCCGGGTTTTTCTGCGCTGTTAAAAACAATATTTGATCATCTGCCATTGCAGCTTCCACGGCTTTGATGGATTTTTCCCTGCTGATGTCAAAATGCAGGACCATCGTGGGAAGCACAGTCAAGCCGCGAAGAGGTATCACTGGCATCGTCTTTATTATTTCACTCATATATTCCTCACTGCTTATGCAGTCTCTTCCATAATCCCGAGCCTGCGTTTTCTTCTGCTCTTAGGAGTGTCCCGGTAAGTAAACTCCGGTTCTCCCGTTCCTTCTATCATCTCTTTCGTCACAACACAAGTCTCGATCGTGTCATCAGAAGGGATACGGAACATCAGGTCCATCATGGCAGTCTCCATAATAGCCCTAAGTCCTCTGGCTCCTGTCTTTCTCTTGATCGTCTTGTCTGCGATAGCTTCAATAGCCTCCTGCGTAAAGGAAAGCTCCACGTCATCAAGGCCAAACAATCCCTGATACTGTTTTACAATGGCATTCTTCGGCTCAGTCAGAATACGCACCAACGCATCCTTATCCAGTTCATCCAAAGCAACCACCACAGGAACTCGCCCAACAAATTCCGGGATCATGCCAAATTTGATGAAATCCTGAGGAAGTGCTTTTTTCAGGATCTCTCCCACATTCTTTTTGTTTTTCTCAGTAAGCTCAGAATTAAAACCGATTCCCTTTTTATCCATGCGGGCAGCTATGATCTTATCGATCCCCTCAAATGCCCCTCCGCAGATAAAGAGAATATTCGTGGTATCAATCTGGATCAATTCCTGATGGGGGTGTTTACGGCCGCCCTGCGGCGGAACGGATGCCACTGTCCCTTCCAGAATCTTCAGCAGGGCCTGCTGAACGCCCTCTCCCGACACATCCCTTGTAATGGATGCATTCTCAGATTTACGCGTGATCTTATCGATCTCATCAATATAGATGATCCCGTACTCTGCTTTTTTAATATCGTAATCTGCTGCCTGAATGATCTTCAGCAGAATATTTTCCACATCTTCTCCTACATACCCAGCCTCTGTAAGCGCAGTTGCATCTGCAATGGCAAAAGGCACATTAAGAAGCCTTGCCAGTGTCTGGGCAAGCATCGTCTTTCCTGAACCGGTAGGTCCAAGCATCAAAATATTACTCTTTTGCAACTCTACATCAAGGTATTTTCCGCTTGTGATTCTCTTGTAGTGATTATAAACCGCAACAGCAAGTGTTTTCTTTGCTTCATCCTGTCCGATCACGTACTCATCAAGGAACTCCTTGATCTCCATCGGCTTTAAAAGATTGATTTCCGCTATCTCTTCTGCAATTCCTTCTTCTTCCATCTCCTCTTCGACGATCTCAGAGCAGATTTCAATACATTCATCACAAATGTAAACTCCATTCGGTCCCGCAATCAGCTTACGTACCTGATCCTCCGTCTTATTGCAGAAGGAACATCTGATTTTTTCCCCGTTTTTACCCGGCATCTTCCCACTCCTTAACACTCTTCATGAACCACATTAGGGCTGTCGCCAACTGCTGGTCTTAGCCATTGCGCAACAGCCCCAAATACCTTATTATTTGATTATCTCGGTGCGACGATCTCGTCGATCAGGCCATAGGCCTTTGCCTCTTCGGCTGTCATCCAGCGGTCCCTCTCTGTATCAGCCGCGATCACTTCGTACGGCTGCCCTGTATTTGCCGCCAGCATTTCGTTTAATTTCTTCTTTGTCTGAAGAATCTTGTCAGCTACGATCTTAATATCCGTAGCCTGTCCCTGCGCTCCGCCGGAAGGCTGATGGATCATCACTTCTGCATTAGGCAATGCATAGCGCTTGCCCTTTGCGCCTCCTGCCAGAAGGAAAGCACCCATGCTGGCTGCCATTCCCATGCAGATCGTAGATACATCACATTTTACGTAATGCATCGTATCATAAATCGCCAGACCGGCAGATACAGAACCTCCCGGGCTGTTGATGTAAAGCTGAATGTCTTTATTGGGATCCTCGGATTCCAGAAACAGAAGCTGTGCAACGATCAAGTTTGCACTCACATCTGTCACTTCCTCACCAAGGAAAATAATACGATCTTTCAGCAATCTGGAATAAATATCGTAAGAGCGTTCTCCTCTTCCTGTCTGTTCAATGACCATAGGTACAAGGCTCATATCGTTATCCCTCCCTAAACTGTCACGCCCGCCCTGCGGGCATGTCATGCCTGAAAACTTATGTCAGTTTGCAGAACTTACTCTGCCTTTTCTACTTCCTTTGCAGCATCTGTGATCAGCTCTACTGCAGCCTGGATAGCAAGATCATTCTTCATCTGCTCTTTCTCATAGTCTCCCATGAGCTCTTTGAGTTTTTCTGTTTCCATCTTATACTGCTCAGCCATCTTGCCGATCTCCTCGTCCAGACGCTCATCGCTGATCTGGATGTCCTCAGCCTTAGCGATCGCTTCCAGTACAAGGCTGTTCTGGATACGCTTTAAAGCTTCCGGTCTCATCTGCTCAAGCATCTTATCTGCAGTCATACCTGTAAACTGCATATACTGCTCTACAGAAATACCCTGAGACTCGATCCTTCTTGTGAAATCGTCAGCCATACGTCTTACCTGCTCGTTGATCATGGCATCCGGGATCTCCATTGTGGCATTCTCAACAGCTTTTGCAACTACTTTGTTTTCTTTTTCGCGTTTTGCATCCTGTGTCTTTCTGTCAAGAAGCTTTGCGCGGATATCATCTCTGTACTCAGCAAGTGTATCAAACTCAGATACATCCTTTGCAAATTCATCATCTGCTGCCGGAAGCTCTTTTACTTTGATCTCATTGACTGTACATTTGAATACAGCCGGTTTGCCTTTCAGGTCTTCTGCATGGTAATCTTCCGGGAAAGTAACATTGACTTCTACTTCCTCACCGATGTTTGCACCAACAAGCTGCTCTTCAAATCCCGGAATGAAGCTGCCGGATCCGATGGTAAGCGGATAGTCCTCACCCTTTCCACCTTCAAACGGTACGCCATCTACAAAGCCTTCAAAATTGAGCTTGATCTTATCACCGTTTTCTACTGCACGGTCGTCAATATCCAGCTCTCTTGCATTGCTCTCGCGCTCTCTGTCAACTTCTTTGTCTACTTCTTCTTCAGAAACAGCAACCTCTGTCTTTTCTACTTCAACGCCCTTGTACTCACCAAGTGTAACAGCTGGTTTTAAAGCAACTTCAGCTGTAAAGATAAACGGCTTGCCTTTTTCGATCTGGGTTACATTAATATCCGGCTGTGACACAATGTCTTCTCCGCACTCGTCTGCTGCTTTCGCATATGCTTCCGGAATGATGCCGTTTGCAGCGTCTTCGTAAAATACGCCTACGCCATACATTTTCTCGATCATCTTACGGGGAGCTTTTCCTTTACGGAAGCCCGGAAGAGCAATTTTACCTTTATTTTTCTGATATGCTTTTTCCAGCGCAGCTTCAAAATCTTCTGCTGAAACTTCGATCGTCAGCTTCGCCATATTTTTTTCCAGTTTCTCTACCTGTACACTCATTGTGTCATATTCCTCCTTAATTCTGTTTCACATCTCTATCTGGAACCGCCGTCATCACCTGTTCGCAGTCATTAAAGTAGTATAGCACAGCACAAATAAAAAGGCTAGTACTTTTTTACATTTCCCCATTTCTCGGGGATTTTAGCTGTAGATGGATCACATCCATATGATTCCTCTGCCCAGCTCATCTGCCGTTTTTTTATCTTTCAGCTGCTCTACCAAAGATAACGCAAATGGGATCGCCGTACCCATCCCCCTGCTGGTGGTGATATTCCCTGACACTGCTACAGGATCCGCTCCTACCTCAGCCCCCAAAAGCCGTTCTTCAAATCCCGGATAGCAGACTGCACGGTGGCCTTTCAGCAAACCCAAATCCCCTAAAACGCTGGGGGCGGCGCAGATAGCTGCAACCTTAATCCCCGCTGTTTCGGCTCCCAACAGAAGAGCACGCAATCCTTCGTGGGCACCCAGATGCTTTGTCCCCGGCATTCCTCCAGGCAATACATACATTGCAGCTTCATCCGCTTCTACTTCTTCAAATAAAAGGTCTGCGTCTACCATGATGCCATGGCTGCCCGCAATTTTCTTTTTCCCAGTAACGGAAACAGTCTCCGTTTCAATTTGGGCCCTTCGCAGGATATCTACAACCGTAAGCCCTTCTATCTCCTCAAATCCATCTGCTAAAAAAACGTACACTTTCCTCATATAAACACCTCCGTTATTTCCATCGTTTTCTGCCATAACTCTTTTTTCAGTTTAGCAGAGAGATATCTGAAAATCAATACACAGTTCAGCCTTTCCTCTGTAAGAAAACCGTGGTACACTATGTACAGATACAATTCTGCACTGCTAAGTGTCACGAGAATCAAAATCCCTACTCTTTTCCCTGACCAGAAATCTTGTCCCAAATTTCAGCAAGCAATGCAGCATCATCCAAGCCATCGGGAAGAGGAATCTTCTTTTTATCCAAAGCTTTTTCATACTTATCAGCCCGCCTCTTCTCCAATGACAACACAGCTTTCGCTACAATCCTTCGGATGCGTGAACTGCTGTGTTCATTTTTCATGCCAAATTCCAGAAAATCCATAGCGTCCTCCTTTCCTCACACACAGTCTTGTAAATGAAAAAACTTTTCTGCTGTGTGTTTCTATTATGTCTTCCATTCTTATAAACGAAAAAAAAGGAGGAATAATATGCAAAAAACAAAAATTTTTTTGAGAATACGCAATCTTCGTCATAATGCCGGATATACGCAGGAAAATGTTGCCCATTTTCTACATATCCAGCGCACAACTTACACCAATTATGAAAATGGCTCCCGCACTCCGCCGTTGGATATCCTTATCTCACTGGCTGAATTATATCAAGTCTCTGTGGATTATCTGGTGCGCGGTGTTGATACACCTTATCTCTCCGCTGCAGCGAAAAAATTTCTGGTAGAATTTAATTCTCTGCCTGCTCCTGACCAGCAAGAGGTATTCCATTTTATTTTGTTTAAAAAAATGTTCCATAAATGAATCATTACCGCTATACCATAAGAGGCTGCTACAGAATATACTGCAGCAGCCTCTTGCTCGCGTTGTCAAGCGGATTCACAATCCACTTCACTGCTTGCTTGATTCGGTTAAATCTTACTGATTATATAATTGTATAGGTCACGGTACACCTGTTCCTCATAATGCACGCCGTCTCTGGTGTCCACACCTCTTGATACGATGAACTTATAAGTATTCAGATAAGTGCCGGTGCCAAATGCAGCCTTCAGCTTTTTGTCGAATGCTATGATCTGTGAATTCTTCACGGTGTAACCGTGTTCTTTTTCTTTCTTCTCATCCACAGGATTCACAGACAAAACATAAAATTTTGTCTTGGGATACTGTTTGATCAGAGTATTATAATATGAAATGTAATTATCAATATTGCCCAGATCATTGACGCCAAATGCAAGGATGACTTTTACATTTGGATTCATGGTAAGATATCCTTTCAGCATGGTCGATGCGGTACTTTTCAGCCAGGTATATCCCGTACTGACTTTAGCGATATAAGCTGCATCGGAAGAAGGCACTACATTTTGCATTTCACACATGCGGGAATCCCCCACAAAAATGTACTTGCCTTCAAATTTTTTGACCAGCCTTTTTCCGGTAGGGCCGAGATAATAATTGTCCACAACGCAGTCTGTCTTTCGCGCTCCCGTCGGTCCCACATAATAATTACCAACCCAGCAATTTACAGCCTTCGCGCCATCCGCCCCCAGATAATAATACTGGCCGTTGTATTTCAGCCATTTGTTTTGGAGGCGAACACCATTTTTGTCAAAATAATACCGCTTTTTTTTGTATGTAACCCAGGCCGACTTTACCCGGACGCCTGAGCTGTTAACGTAATAGTATTTTCCGTCGGTCACAACCATGGTCTTTTTCGCCATGCGGCCATCTTTCATAAAGTAATAATATTTGCCGCTCTTTTTCAACCATTTTCCTATATATAGCTTACCATTAGACGCTGCATAATACTTCTGGTTTTTATATGTGAACCATCCCGTCTTGCGGCTTCCTCTTGAGTCAAAACGGTAAATACTCTTTCCAATCTTAAGCCAAGCATTTTTCGCATACTTTCCATTGGAAAGCTTATACTTCTGTCCTACCCATTTTCCTCCCGTCACCGTCTTGGCAGAAGTGACTACATTCGTCGCCGCTTTTACATGCACCGGACCTGACAAGGCCAATATACAGAAGAATACTGTGAAAAATGGCAGAAGCATTTTCCTGATACGTTTAATATGCCTCACCCCTCTTTATTTATTCTATGTATCATACTATTTCTACTATAACTCATAAGGATTTATTTGTCAAATGGACAATCGAAGGTATGGCTTTTCCCGCAACGCTGCGCACGAGGTACAAAATGGATGACCCAAGAGCCGATAACAGGAAAACACAAGGGATAACAATTGGAAAGTAATACAGCCGGTCTCCGGCTTCCGGAACATAAACCTCTAAAAACCCATGATACACGATCTGGTCCGCGATCCACGAAACCAGGTACAATCCAAATGAAATACCAGACAGATAAACCAATGCCTTTTTTATAATAGAAGGCCATTTATCAATCTTCACATGCAACAGTAATACAAAAAGGAGCACTGTAGTAATAAGATTTTCTCCGCCCCAAGAACAGTTGCTTCCCCAAATAAAGTCCACACCATAACTTCTGTAAAAATTATATGTCCCAAAAACAGCAACCGCTAATATTAAAAGCAGCAGATTAAGCTTTTTTTTGATCTTTATATCGTATTCACGCAGGTATGCACCAATAAAATAGTAAGTCACAGGATACAAGGATGTAAAAAATCCCGGGACCAGCTTGTTATAATCTTTTGATGACGAAGGCAAAAGCCACCAGCCTTCTGTCACCAGATTAAAATTATTCAAGATCTTGGGGAGCATGGTAAGTGATATCATAGTAAGGACCAGAATCTGCTTCTCTCGTTTTGATTTCAATCCATGATAAGCAAGATTTAGAAACGGTATCATGAAAAACAGTCCAATATACATTTCCACGTACCAAGCATAATTCGCTCCTTTATAATTCAAAATATCCAATATTGCCGTCTGCAGCGTCACAGTATTCCCCATCACATATTTCTTGTATAGAAGGCACGCAATGCTCGCAAGCACATATATTTCCAATGTCTTTAAAATCCCTTTATAGTATCTGCGGCTCAATGTTTTCTGATTCATTAAATATCCGGTCAAAACGAGAAACATTGGCACACATGTCATAAAAAAGGACCGGAACATACACATAGCCAACATTTTCTTTCCTACTACCGTAATACCATAAAATCCTGTATTCAACAAAAAATGTACGGATACAACAGAAAATACTGCCACACATCTTATCAGATCCGCATTTAAATTTCTTTCCTTCATCTCGGCTCCTTACTTTTTCACAATTCTCGCTTTCGGGTAGATACGTGCCATACGGGCATCATCAAAATGCTCATCCAAAAACTGTTCATACGCATGATCTGCTTCCACGCCACGCTGCCTTTGGGAATAACGTTCCAGCGCACAGGCGGAGATTGCCATATCCACAGCCATAAACGCCACTAAGATCCAGGTCAATACAGGACCTATCTTTTTCGGAATTTTTTCAATCCATTTTGAAAGGAAGGGATAAATTCCTTTTACCCACAACACTGCCACAATTCCCCAGAAAAAGCAATAAAGCAGGTTAATACGCCCGCCGAGGTTAAAGGGTATCTTGCTGTAATCCCAGAAAACAGTACCGAAAACTAATTCTGTCAGTACACTGCAGACGTATTCATACGTTCCACCGACGACCGTTCCATAAAAGAAAAGATACCTGTCGCTCTTATTCCTGTATCTGTACATAAGCGCAGTCAGCAGTGCACATGCAAATCCCCATACAATACTGAACTGTCCATAAACCAGACTGCTCCTGCTCATCCACCAGCCCATGGTAATACGACAAAAAACAGTTTCTACCAGATCACCCAAAAGGGAACCGATCAAAAAAAGCCAAGCTAATTTATAAAACCCGCAGCCTTCTGCAAATTTTGCAGACGGTTTCGACTGTTCCTGCGCTTTTGACTGTAAAATCTTTTCTGTGGAAATATTCGGATAAGACCGCACCAATCTTTTCTGGATTGCCTTTGTAATGGCATTTCCGAAGGAATCGGAAACTTTTTGCATATTGTCCGTCACACCGGACATACGGTTAATATATCTCCTCCATTTCCACACGACAGCCAGCGCACCCAGCAAGTCGACGGATAACAGGCCTAATACGACAAATAATATGATTCTTCCAAGACTGTGGGGGATCAGATGGATCAATTTCAATAGGAAAGGATTTGCCAGCCAGACCACAAAGACTGCTGCCAGACCAAAAACCAGAAGGAGCGGAACCGTTATGTATCCATTGAACCCCAAACGGAATTTACTGTAATCCCACCATTTTCTATGGAAAATATGTTCCAGTACGGCTCCCGTGACCACAACTAAAAATGCGCTGATCACAACACCACCCAAAAACAAAAAGAGCGGGTATGGTTTCAGCTCAATCAAAAATATACTGTACAGAACGGCAGAAACCCCATAGACCGGGCATGCCGGAAGAGTCAGCACTCCAGTGTTGATAAATTTTTTCCGCCTTGCTGCCGCTACTACCACACCAATACACCAGCCGGCCACGGAGTAGACCACAAACAGCCAGAATAACTCATAGAAAGAATACTGCATTGAATACATGACGCCCTCCTATCTTCTCATTTCCTTGTTTATGACAGACATTATAGACCATTTTAGACAATTTATCTACCCATAATACTTTTTGAATAGCCTTCGAAGAAGGCGGTTTACGGCTTGAAAGCTGAACGGTTTATTATCCTCATCGCCATAACAAAGAATATCCCGCCTGCCGTACAATTTCTGTACAGACAGGCGGGATCCTGCAATGAATATTGTCAAACACAATGTATTTTTTATTATTTCACATTCTGAAGACGTTTTGCATTCATCTCTTTGATCTTTGCATTCCTACTGATACGCGCCTGAATCATATTGATCAGCATGATAACAAGGAGCATCATACCCCAGATAAGCTTTTTGGAGTATGGAGAGAACTGCCAAAGTGTGAATGCGGTCTGCATAATCTGCATACAAAATGTGGCGATGAATACGCCGTACAATCTTCCTTTTCCTCCGGAGGGACTGATACCGCCCAGCACAGAAATCATGATAACCTGCAGCTGGTATGTATCGCCGTATCCACATCGTGCGGAGTTTGATCTTGCCATGATCATCAAAGAAGCAATACCTGCCATCAATCCTGAGATAGCGTACACCTTCATGATCACTTTTTCATTGTCGATACCAGTAAATCTAGATGCCGTATGGTTTTCACCTATGTAATGAATCTCATGGCCCAGCTTTGTCCGGTCCAATGTAAGGATCAGCACAATGAAAACAGCAACAGCTGCAATAAACACATAGGGAACGCTTCCCAAGGATCCGCTTCCGAATTTAAGGAAGGGTGCCGGATAATTGCCGATACTGTTTCCGCCTGTCAATCCCATGGCAAGTCCGGAATACAGCGTCATTGTAGACAGAGTAGCTACAATGGGTGAAACAGA
>JALFIB010000029.1 GCA_022776305.1 Lachnospiraceae bacterium | reverse complement strand
ACTTGGTCGTTAAAGGTTTCCGGATCGCAGGTGACAAAGGGCATATTGGTGTATGCGCAGAACACAACGATCATTTCTTTTTTCTTCTGTATGCTTCTGATTAAAAATGTTTTATCTACAGTCATGATTCTTCTCCCGTCTCATTTAATTCATCTACACTGACCGTTTTCCCGTCTCTCCAGATCCTCTCCAGATCATAAAAGAGCCTGTTCTCCGCATCAAAAACGTGTACGATAATGTCACCGAAGTCTTCAAGGACCCAGTTTGCCGTGCTGTAACCTTCTGTCTGCTTCACCGGATAGCCTGCTTTATACAGCACTTCTTCTACGTTGTCAGAAAGTGCCTGCACCTGATTGCGGTTTGTTCCTGAGGCAATAATAAAATAGTCTGCCAGAACGGACACCTCTTCGATATTGATGATCTTTATATCCTGTGCTTTTTTATCTTCAAGCGCTTCATAAGCAAGACGCGCCATTTCTTTTGCTTTTTTATCTGCCATTTATTCTGCCTCCTTTTCTTCGATTAATTTTTTATAATAATTATATGCCACTACTGTCTGATTATCAAGGCATGTTTTTTCCTCATTGAGATATTGGATCGTATCCCTCATGGTTTCAAAAACGGCACGGTCAATATCCTGAAAAGCCAGCTTTCGGATCTCCGGAAGATTTGCTGCCTTTGAGCGCATGGGTTCGATGTAGTCAGCGATAAAGATGATCTTCTCCAACATGGTCATCTCCGGCTTTCCAGTGGTGTGGAACTCAATGGCGCTTAATATCTCGGGATCTGTAACATTGTACTTTTCTTTTGCAATATATGCCCCTAATCTGGCATGCAAAAGGTAGGGGGATTTTTTTTCAACTTCAGAAACGGGAATATGCTGCTGGTTGCAGATCTTTAACTTTTTTGCATTGGGAATACACTTTGCGCAATCGTGAAGAAGACCGGCGACCTGTGCCCGTTCTATATCCACGTCGTAACGCATAGCCAAAGCGGCAGCCGTATACATAACCCCCATGGTATGATGGAAGCGCATCTCATCAATGTATTTTTTTAGTTTTTTCTGCATTTTAATGATATTGTAACCGTCCATATTTCCGTCATCCTTTGCATAAAATCATCAAAAACTACTCATATATATGGTTCTCCCGGATATAATCCAAAACCCTTTCCGGAACGAAATACCGTATGGATTGATGGTTTCGGTAGCTTTTGCGCAGTTTTGTGGAGGAGATATCGATGTTTGGTGACTGAAGAAGATATATTTCAGCGCCCATACTCCTATGCAGCTCATCAATTTTTTGCTCCATAGATGCTGTATCCATTCTATCACGAACTGCTGCTAAAAGTACACAATTTTCACAAATTTGTTCAGGATTTCGCCAGGTATCGAAAGCCATCAAAGAATCAGCGCCGATAATGAAGTAATATTCTTCCTCCGGATGGCGTTCTTTCATTAATCTCAGTGTTTCATATGTGTAAGTAAATCCGCTTCGATACATTTCCTCTGAGTCAAGTGAAAAATGAGGGTTATCCTGAATCGCCAAAGCTACCATAGCAAGGCGTTCCTGGTCTGTGGCTCCGTCTTTTCGTTCAGGCTTGTGAGGCGGATTCCCTGAAGGCAAAAAAAGAACGGTATCCAGCTGAAACTGTTCATATGCACATTCAGCTAAAATCAGGTGTCCGATGTGGATCGGATCGAAGGTTCCTCCCATTATACCAACACGCTTTTTCTTTTCAGGACCCATGGCAACTCCTTTTATTTTTTACCTGCTTTTGGCAGTTCTATCTTCTTTTTATTGTCTTTTCCTTCTTTATATAAAACGATCTTTTTCCCGATCACCTGCACTACTTGAGAGCGCGTACGCTCTGCAACCATCTGTGCGATCTCATTGGGATCATCCATACAATTTTGTAATACACTGATTTTTATCAGTTCCCTTGCTTCCAATGCTTCTGCAATGGCAGCTGTATTTTCCGGCGTAAGGCTGGATTTTCCGATCTGGAATATCGGGTCCATAGTCATTGCCAGACTTTTTAAATATGCGCGCTGTTTGCTCGTCATAACGATTTCTGTTCCTTTCCCATAAACTGTTTCTAAAACATTTGTTTTTATGCGTCAAAATCTATAACTGTCCAGAGCCAGTTACCATTATTTATAATAATCAAATTGGAATCCATACATTTTTACTGTATCCCCATCTTGAATTCCAAGGTCTTCCAGCTGATCCAGTATTCCGTTGTCTTTTAAGAAATTCTGGAAGAACTGAAATCCTTTTTCAGATTCAAGGTTCGTATAACCAAGCATTTTTTCAATACGGGGACCTTCTACAATATAGGTATTTTCCTCTTCGGTTGATTTTTCCACTGTAAACGGAAGGTTAGAACCGGCTAAATGAAGTTCGGGATCATATTCCTGTTCAAAAACGATCTTTTCCTGCGGAAGTTCACGGAGCATTTCCTGCACGTGGTAAAGCAATTCTTTTACTCCCTGTCCTGTCACTGCAGAAATGGCATATACCGGGATTCCCTGAGGTTCGAATACTTCCTTTAACCTCGCGATGGGATCTTCATCCTCAGCATAGATGGCATCTATTTTATTTGCAGCAATCACCTGAGGCCGTTTTGCCAGATCTTCATTATACGCAGCCAGTTCGCCATTGATCTTTAAAATATCATCTACCGGATCTCTCCCTTCGACGGAAGCTGCATCTACGATATGGATCATCACTCTGGTACGCTCAATATGACGTAAAAATTCATGTCCAAGCCCTACACCTTCAGAAGCACCTTCGATCAGGCCGGGGATGTCAGCGATCACAAAACCGCCGCCCTCGATATCCACAACACCAAGATTTGGGGAAAGTGTGGTGAAATGGTAATTAGCGATCTTTGGAGTGGCGTTTGTGACACGGGAAAGAAAGGTAGATTTACCTACATTCGGATAACCTACAAGCCCCACATCTGCAATCACTTTCAACTCTAAAAGTACTTCCAGCTCTTTTGCTTCCTGTCCGGGCTGTGCATATTTCGGAGCCTGCATCGTTGATGTGGCGTAATGCATATTGCCGTTGCCGCCTCGTCCTCCCTTCAGGATGACCTGACGTCTGTTTTCCCCAGACATATCTGCAATCACCTGACCGCTTTTTGCCTCTTTTATGACAGTCCCTTCCGGGACTTTCAGCACAATGTCAGCTCCATTTGAGCCGTGGCATCTGCGTTTCCCGCCTTCCTGGCCATCCTGTGCAGCAAATTTCCTGCGATGGCGAAAATCAATCAGTGTGTTTAATCCTTCGTCAACTTCAAATATCACGTCGCCGCCTTTACCGCCGTCGCCCCCATCCGGGCCGCCGTCCGGCACGTACAGCTCTCTGCGGAAACTAACATGGCCGTCACCGCCTTTTCCGGAACGTATGATGATGCGTGCTCTGTCTGCAAACATTGTGTCACCTCTTCTTATATATCTTTTTGAACCGCCAGGCTTCATTTCGCTTCGCTCATCTCACTGGCGAACTTTCGTGAAAAAACAGGCTTCAAACCACATTTTGATTTGAAGCCTGCACTATTGCTTATTATTCTGCTGCTACCGGAATAACAGAAACCTGTTTCTTGTCTCTTCCTTTTCTTTCAAATCTTACAATGCCGTCTGCAGTAGCAAATAATGTATCATCGCCGCCGCGTCCAACATTCAGACCCGGATGGATCTTTGTTCCACGCTGTCTGTAAAGAATGTTTCCGGCTTTAACGAACTGTCCGTCTGCTCTCTTAGCTCCAAGTCTCTTGGATTCGGAATCTCTACCGTTCTTGGTAGAACCAACTCCTTTCTTGTGAGCGAAGAACTGAAGGTTCATTTTCAACATAATTACACCTCCTCAATCAATAAGGTAATATATTGCTTTCCGTAATCAGCCTGTATACTCTCGATTCCGAGAACCAGACTGTCCATCAATAATGCTGCTTTGTCACTCAAAGGCTCCGGAAAATGGATCTTTAGATATCCTCCGTCTTCCGACTGTTCTGCTTCATAATCATCATCTGTAAATGCATCAATAGAATTTACGGTATTGATGGTAAGTACTGAAACAGCGGAGCAGATAATGTCATTTCCCTCTTCTGCATATCCTGCATGGCCTTTGCTCTCAAAACCACAGTATTGATTTTTCGATTTCCACACTGTAAATCGTATCATGATTAAGCGTTGATCTTTTCAATCTTCACCTGTGTGTACTGCTGTCTGTGACCGTTTTTCTTGTGGTAACCGGTTTTTCTCTTGTACTTGTAAACGATGACTTTCTTTGCTTTGTCATTCTTAACAACGGTAGCTGTAACTGTTGCACCTGCAACATCTGCACCTACTTTAAGTCCGTCATTGCTTACTGCAAGCACCTGATCAAAAGTAACAGTTTCACCAGCTTCAACACCAAGCTTTTCAACGTTAACGATATCGCCTTCGGCTACTTTGTACTGTTTACCACCTGTTGCAATAATTGCGTACATATGGCACCTCCTGTTTATCATTACTCGCCAAATTCGGTGGTCTAAAAAAGACTCTTTTACCTCTTTGTGCGGCATACTTAATAAAGATAGCATATCTTGTGGTTGACGTCAATATTTTTTATCAGCTTTTCGAATATTTTTTATCGACTTTTAGGATATTTCCCGGCAAGCCTGCAGCAAGGGCTTTTCTTTCTTTTTCCTTGTGATCTCTACAAGAGACAGCTTTGTCATGTCAACAAGAGTAGTCGGAATCGGATCTTTATGCAATTCACTATTTAAAAGAGAAAGCAATTCATCGACAGACTGCTTTTCTTCCATGTTGATAAAATCTATAATAATAATCCCGCTGATATTGCGCAGCCGAAGCTGCCTTGCGATCTCAATCGCAGCCTCTTTGTTTATTTTCAAAAATGTTTTTTCCTGCTTTTTTCCGCCCTCATATTTTCCCGTATTGACATCAATGACAGTGAGGGCTTCTGTAGGCTGTATGATAAGATATCCACCGGAATTCAGCCATACCTTCTCTTGCAGCGCTAAGGACAGCTGGTGCTCGAGGGAATATAGCTTGTCCATAGGAAGCAAACGATCCTCATAAAAAGATAGTTTGCTCAGGTCTTCCGGCTGGTGTACGGTCAAATATTCCTGTATTTCATCATACAGCTCCTTGTCATCGGTGAGGAATACATCTGCAGATTCTTCATACAAATCCAAGAGCCTTGCCAGATAAGCAGGTGGCATATTAAGAAGGCAGGAATAACAAGTCCTGTATTGTGACTGGCTAATCAAGTTTTCATACTGATTCTTTAAAACCGCAAGTTCTTCTCCTATTTTTTCATAGGAAACACTGCCTGCATTGGTGCGCAGCAGCCACCCGTATTTTCCGTCCTCATCTCGATATTCCTGAAGAAAAGATAGCAGCTGCTCCCTCTTTTCTTTTCCCAATTTGGAAGATACACTGAGCTGGGCTTTTCCTGTGGTAAGAAGTGCGAATTTTCCGTGGAAGGTGATATTCGTAGTCACTGACGGAAACTTTGTTTTAATGCCTTCCCGTGATACCTGCACCACCAGCTCGTCACCTGCCTGAATCTGTTTGGAAACACCCTTTTTCGTAAAAATTGGCTGCCTTAGGTCATCCAGAGGCAGATAGCAAGTCCTTCCCGGTGCAATGTCAACAAAGGCCGCCTGAATGTTTTTCGCGATGTTTTTCACTTTACCTATATAAACATTTCCGAGAATCCCCTCTGGGGCATTTTCCGGATCACAATGGATCTCAACAGCTTTTTGATCCTTTAACAGGAAAGAAAAGACTCTTCCGCGCATGCGGGCAATGATGTATGGATTCATAAGATCTCCTTGCCCAGATCTGATAATGGCACTAGTTTTCTTGCTTTTTCCGTACCGAGATCTGCGTAAACTTCGCACCGGTTGATCTCATACGCAAATGGATCCGGAGTAATTCCTATAGATTGTAAATATGCATCCATCACAAGCTCCGGTTTCAGATTTGCCACACTGCCGGATGCAAGTTTCATAAAAACAATACCTCCGTTCACAGACATTTCGTAGATCATAGGCCTAATATCTACTTCTTTTTCCGATTTCTTTGTTTTCTTTAATACCATGATGGAATTTTGGGCGTAAAAATGGGATATACCGGACTGCCAGTCCGTTTTTGGTGCATACCCTTTCCTGAACTTCAGCGTGTAGTCCGCTGCCGCCACCAAAGTCATGGCCTTATTTGCTTTTCCCTCCGGAATCTCATAAAAACCGGTCACTTTTATTCCTTCCACGCCAACACGGTTTAAAGCTTCGGTGGCATCCGCGGAAGAAATAGGAGTATGGATCTCAATGTCCATATATTCCGCATCGCTGGTAAGCCCCACTCCAAGAGGAGAAGCAAAGGACATAACCATATGGGGACTAAGCCCTTCCGTATATGCAATATCAATACCGGCCCGGCGGATGGCCTTTTGGAAATAACGCATCACGTCAAGATGGCCGATAAATTTCATAATTCCGTATTTTGAAAATTTCACTCTAACTTTCATTCTGGTTTTCCTCGCAGTTCCCGGACACTTGTTTCCGTTTTTCCACACAGACGCCGCCTTTATACCTTGCCACACCGCATCCGGAGCATTTCATCCGGCAATTTGGCGTAACCTCTTCTTGATGGGCTCTCTCCCACTCTTTCTTCAGGAACTCCTTGGTAACACCGATATCTATAAAATCCCAAGGTAAGATCTCATCCAGACTTCTCTGCCTTGTGGTATAAAAATCCATATCGATGCCACAGTTTTCAAAAGCCTGAAGCCATCTGTCATAATTCCAATATTCCGTCCAGGCATCGTAAAGTGCTCCCATGCGGTATGCTTCTAAAATGACTTTCGATATTTTCCTGTCACCACGGGCAAAAATCCCCTCTAAAACAGTCACATCTGCCTGATGCCAATTGTAACGGATACTTTTCTGGTTGAGCATTTCTTTGATCTCATGGTTGACTGTCTTTGCAAATCCGAGATAATCTCCCGGATGATGCATAGATGCCCACTGGAAAGGGGTAAAAGGCTTCGGGACAAAGAAGGAAGTACTTACTGTGATCTGGCATTTCCCGTTTCTCTGGTCTTTCGGTATCTCATAATATTTTACTGCAATATCATTGGCAAGGTGGGCAATGGCTTTCCGGTCTTCTTCCGTCTCTGTAGGAAGGCCAAGCATAAAATAAAGCTTTACTTTATTCCATCCGCCATGGAACGCTTTATCCGCTCCATCTAAGATCACATCTTCCGTCAAGCCCTTGTTGATCACATTTCTCAGCCTCTGGGAACCGGCTTCCGGTGCAAAGGTAAGGCTGCTCTTGCGCACATCCTGTACTTTTCCCATAACGTCAAGGGAAAAAGCATCAATACGAAGGGATGGAAGGGAGATATTAATATTCTGTGCACGGAATTCATCAATAAGGAAATTGACGATTCCCTGCAAGTCACTGTAGTCGCTGGAGCTCAAAGAACTTAAGGATATCTCTTCATGGCCGGTGTTTTTCAGCATCCGGTATGCATGCTCTTTTAATACCTTCAAATCACGTTCCCGTGTAGGGCGGTACAACATGCCGGCCTGACAGAAACGGCACCCGCGGATACATCCTCTCTGGATCTCTAAAACAACTCTGTCCTGTGTCACCTTAATGAAAGGCACCACCGGCGCTTCCGGATAGGTAGCATCCGTCATATTCATCTCCACTTGCTTTTGGACAACGGAGGGGACTCCTTCCCGGATAGGGGTAAAGGAACGGATGGTCCCATCTTCCTTATACTCCACCTGATAAAGGGATGGCACATAGATCCCCGGAATCTGGGAAGCTTTATATAAGAATTGGCTTCGTGTTTGACCGGCCTTTTTGCAGGATTTGTAAAGATCCAGCAGTTCATCGTAAACTGTCTCACCCTCACCGATATAAAACAGGTCAAAGAAATCTGCAAGAGGCTCAGGATTATAAGCACATGGGCCTCCGCCGATCACGATCGGACAGGATTCATCTCTCATAGAGGACATGAGTGGGATCTGGGAAAGCTCGAGGACCTGCAAGATATTCGTGTAACACATCTCATATTGGAGTGTGATCCCTAAAAAGTCAAAATCCTTGACAGGATCTTGTGATTCCAAAGCAAATAAAGGGATCTGCTTTTCCCGCATGATACGGTCCAGATCAACCCAGGGAGAATATACACGTTCACACCATACGTCCTCCCTTTTATTGAACATATCATATAAAATCTGAATCCCAAGATGGGACATGCCGATCTCATAAACATCCGGAAAACACATTGCGAAACGGATATCCACCTTTTCCTTATCTTTCATGACAGAATTTACCTCCCCGCCGATATAACGGGCAGGTTTTTCAATACTCAGCAGTATTTCATCGTTTAGAGCTAGTTTTCTCATATCTATTTCCTTCTGAACAGTTGTCTATATTATAGTTTTTTTATGCAGATCAAGAAAGATCTAGGCTTTTACACGAAGCGCCTTTATATTTTTCGTCTCAGCGCCGTTTGTCTTTGACATCCAGGACACAGTGACTACCATTCCTTCACAGAGGTCGTCTGCCATTTCAAGATCAGAATCTTCAATATCGAATGTCCGGTAAATTCCGTCAGAACCCATCACTTCGATCTGGTCAGGCTTGCATGTTACAACCACACCTTCAATGGTTACAGACTGTGCATCGCCGGCATCTGTATGGCTCGTGTAGTCATTGACTTGTGAAGCCGCATAGGGAGTACCTACACCGGTGAAGTATACTTCTACCCAGTCTCCCGTATAGATGGTATCTTTCAGGTTCAGACTTGCATACGTGGTATTGAAGGATGCTGTTCCTCTTCCATCATCCCTTTGGATCGTAAGAGAACCAAAGGAAGCGTCTGTGACAACTCCGCTTAAATATCCATTCTGCACGTAGGTATCTGCTACAGGCTCAGACCATGAGAGATAATCTGCATAAACGTATCCTGTATGCCCATTGTATTTTACGCGGATCCAATTGTTGTCCGTGATTCCTGTGATATCGATCCCCTGACCCTTTGACAAGCTGCCGATGATGGTATTGTCAGAGGAATAACCACTTCGCACGTTGACACCGCAGGTAGCATACATAGTCCCATTAGTGACCTTTGTGAGCACCGGTTTTACTGTACTGATATAATCACCCCAGATATACCCTGTGGAACCATTATACTGGATCTGGATCCATCCGTCACTGGTATATCCTGTCTGCGTGACACCGCTTCCTGCATTCAATCCACCGAGGATCACGGCACTGATACTTCCGGATGCGCGCACATTGACATCCTCTGTGGTGTAAACAGTGCGCACCAGTGTTGTGATGGTTGCGTTGGGTTTTTCAGGTTTTGATTCTTTGTACTCTGCCAGATCCGGAGAAGAAAGGGATACCGTCTGGCTGTTCTGATGGAAATCAGCAGTCATCTCCACCATAAAGGTCTCCGCGTTCTCACCATTTGTCACTGTGTATACGATCTCTGTATTTCTTGATACAATATTTCCTTCTGGATCCGTCTCCAAGGTACCTTGAAGGAAGTCCACCTCCACTCCCTGTCCTTCACCGGAGCCCTGTAGGAATTTTTGTGTGTAATCTCCCAAGGTACTGCTGTTAGCCGCAAAATGGAAAATTGTACCGCCGTCAGCGGAAGTTTGCGAATAAAGCAGTTTTAAGTAATTGCTGGTCATGTTCATATAGACCTCAGAGTTGATCAGATCCCAGACGGTAGACCGGTCCATCTCCTGCTTTTGCTTTCCATCCGAAGTATTGGTATAATAATAACCATTTCTGTAGTAACTTTCTGTGGTGCCTTCCTGTGTATCTACCCGGATATCAGCCTGCAAAGAATTTCCTTTCATTCCCGTAACTTTTAAATCCACTTTCTTCTCAGATGATAAATTAGTAGAGGAGGAAACCGTGGTTTCTGTTACTGTGACATCAAGGCCGTCAAGGGCACCTTGACCCTGGACTGCAGTATTGTAGGAAGCTTCCACATTTTGTTCAAAGGATGCCTGCAATGAAAGCGGAACGGCCTGAACTGCAAGCAATACGCTAAGTAATACAGCTGCTGTTTTCCTGAATTTCATATCTAATCCCTGATACGCACCATCCAATCAGATTCGTATCTACCCTTTCCCAAAAGATTTACACCGGTATAGGCCGGATCCTTATGTGCCTTTATTATACACTACCTCATCCCAATTGCCAACGGATATATGATGGAAAGTTATCCATGCGATGACTTGGAAAATGCCGCTGCACTGCTACGGTTTTCCCCAGCAGTACTGCGGCATTTGTTTTTTCTGGTCTAGTTCTATCTTCTGGCCTAGTTTTATCTTCTGGCTATTCTGATCTTTCGTTCTGATTTTTACCTTCTGGCAAGTTCCTTTGTAATATCTTCCCATGTGACGCCACGCTGTGCCATCAGGACCATCACGTGGTACAAGAAGTCCGATATCTCATATTTGATTTCTTCAGGATCCGGGTTCTTTGCAGCGATCACGATCTCAGTCGCCTCTTCCCCCACCTTTTTCAAGATTTTGTCAATGCCTTTGTCAAAAAGATAATTGGTATAGGAACCCTCTTTGGGATGTTCCTTTCTGTCAAGGATCACTTGGAAGACATCCTCAAATACTTTCAGCGGGTTTGTCTCATCGTATTCTTTTTTCATAATGGTGCGGTAGAAGCAGCTGCTGTTTCCCGTATGGCAGGCAGCACCGACCTGAGATACTTTTGCAAGAAGAGTATCATTATCACAGTCAATGCGCAGTTCTTTTACGTATTGGAAGTGTCCGGAGGTCAGTCCCTTCACCCACAGCTCCTTGCGGCTCCTGCTCCAATAAGTCATCCTGCCGGTGCGGACTGTCGTTTCAAATGCTTCTTGGTTCATATAAGCTACCATCAGCACTTCCTGAGTCTTGTAATCCTGAACGACCACCGGCACCATTCCATCACTGTTTAATTTCAATTCTTCCCAAGAAAGGGATGATTCAAAAGTATTTACCGATATTCCTTTTTCCAGCAGGGTATGTTTTAGATCCATCATCGGAAAATCTTTTTCCATAAACTGATATGCTGCAACGCCTGTAAAGCCACAATCCTCAAAAAGTCCTGCGGCACAGTCTGCTGGAAAAGAAGGTACCATACAATAAATACTTCCTTTTCCTTCATCAAAACCGGATAAAGAACGATAAAGGGATTCCGATAAAGCTAATACGCCATCCAATTCCTTTTCCTGCGCTTTGGCATTTAAAGCTTCTTCTTCTGTCTTTACACAAGCCAATATTTTTTCTTTTCCAAAACGGTTTGACACTTCATGGACAAGATCCTCATTGGACTCTTTGGAAAAGTTCAGAAACACTTTCCGGCATCCTGCATAGATCAGTTTCTTTACATCTTCCATCCTCCTGATATTTCCACCGCCATACAGTGGAATATCAACGACACGGGCAATCTCCTTTATAAGGCCGATGGACGCATCATGCTGCGCATCTCCTTCAGACAGATCAAAGATCAGCAGCGCATCGGCGCCAATGTGGTCATAAGACACGGCAAGGGAGACCACATCATCCGTGATCCCTTCAGCGTCACCAAAACCGGATAAAGCCATCCCATTCTTTATAAAAAGCGGTACTAATAATTCTTTCTGATTCATAATGCTCCTCCGAAACCTTACTCTCAGATCGTGCCTTTTGTAGACAGCACATCTGTAATCCTACCATCAAAGCTAACAGCTTCATCAAGTGCCTTGGCAAATGCTTTAAACATTCCTTCCGCCATATGATGGCTATTTCCGCTGCTCAGCATTTTGAAATGCAGGTTCATGGCAGCAGAATAAGAAACGGCATAGAAAAATTCACGCACCATCTCTGTATCCATCTCTCCGATCCTCTCTGTAGGAAATTCTGCATCGGAACGATAATAGGGACGTCCTCCAAGATCGAGGGCACAGAGCACAAGCACTTCATCCATGGGAAGGACTCTGCTTCCGTATCGTTTTATTCCCTTTTTATCGCCTACAGCTTCACGGATCACTTGTCCTAACACGATTCCGGTATCCTCGATGGTGTGATGGCAGTCTACATGAAGGTCTCCTTTTACTTCAACCTCAAGGTCAAAAAGCCCATGGCGGGCAAAGCCCTCCAGCATGTGGTCAAAAAAACCGACACCTGTACTTACTTTATACTGTCCGCTGCCATCCAGATTTAACCGAACACGGATCCGTGTCTCTTTCGTATTCCGGATTATTTCCGCTTCTCTTGCCATATAAGCCTCCTATTTTTCATTTTCAAAACGTACTTTGATGGAATTTGCGTGAGCCGTAAGGCGCTCTGCCTCGGCAAATGCGATAATATCCTTATGGATCGGCTCCAGCGCTTCTCTGGAATAATAAACAATGCTGGATTTTTTGATAAAATCATCCACGGACAAAGCAGAAAAGAATTTCGCTGTGCCGTTTGTGGGAAGCACATGGTTTGGGCCTGCAAAATAATCACCAAGAGGCTCGCTACTGTATTCCCCGATAAAAATAGCCCCTGCATTCCGTATTTTTGTCATTACCTGAAAAGCGTCTTTTGTGACGATCTCAAGATGTTCCGAGGCGATCTCATTTACAGCGTCAATGGCATCCTCCAGATTGTCTGCCAGCAGGATAAAACCGTACTGATCCAGGGATTTCTGGATAATCTCAGCTCTTGATAATGTCTTTAAAAACCCTTCGATCTCTGCAGCTACATTCTTTGCTAATGTTTCACTTGTGGTGACCAGTATTGCGGAAGCCATCTCATCGTGCTCTGCCTGAGAAAGCAGGTCAGCTGCCACGTAACGAGGATTTGCCGTCTCATCGGCAAGTACCAGTATCTCACTGGGGCCTGCAACAGAATCGATACTGACATGGCCGTATACCGCTTTTTTTGCAAGGGCTACGTAAATATTTCCCGGGCCTGTGATCTTGTCTACCTTTGGTATGCTCTCTGTGCCGAATGCCAGAGCAGCGATGGCCTGGGCTCCTCCCACTTTATAGATCTCGTCTACGCCTGCTTCGTGTGCCGCTATTAAAGTGGAAGCCGGGATCTTTCCGTCTTTTCCCGGAGGCGTTGTCATGACGATCCTGCTAACTCCTGCCACCTTAGCAGGTACCACATTCATTAAAACAGAAGAAGGATAAACTGCTTTTCCGCCGGGCACGTAAACACCCACTGCTGCTAAAGGCGTAACCTTCTGTCCCAGCATCGTTCCGTTTTCTGTACTGTCAAACCAGCTGTATTTTTTCTGTTTCTCATGGTAGCTTCTGATATTTACCAGAGACTTTTTGATGACATCCAGCAGTTTTGCATCAACCAGCGTGTAAGCCTCTTCGATCTCCTCTTTTGTAACACGGACGTTCTCCGAAGTCACATCAAAACCGTCAAACTGTTTTGTGTAACCAAACACAGCACGGTCTTTGTTCTGTTTTACGTTTTCAATGATATCATTTACACGCTGTTCAAATTCCGGGTAGCTGGAAGGGCTTCGTTTCAGAAGCTGCTCCAGAATATTTTTTTTCGTCTCATTTGTCAATTTTATGATCTGCATTTTTATTACTCCTCTACCTTCAGCATCTGGTTCAGTTTTGAGAGCAAGTTCGTGATCCTCTCATTTTCCATACGCATACTTACCGGGTTTACAACAACCCGGGCTGAAAGGGGACAAACTTCTTCCAGAACTACAAGCCCGTTTTCACGCAGGGTCGATCCGGTCTCCACGATATCGACAATGACCTCTGCAAGCCCGACAATGGGGGCAAGCTCAATGGAACCGTTTAATTTAATGATCTCCACCGTCTGGTTCTTTTTGTTGTAAAAATAATCTTTCGCTATATGGGGATATTTTGTCGCCACACGGATCAGCTGCTGCCCGTTTAAAAGCTCCCTTGCGGACTCCGGACCGCAGACACACATCCTGCATTTCCCAAAGCCCAGGTCTAATACTTCGTACAGCTTGCGTCCTTCTTCCTGTATCGTATCACGTCCTACGATCCCGATATCTGCTGCGCCATACTCCACATATGTGGGCACATCAGGTCCTTTTGCCAAAAAAAACTTTAATTTTAATTCTTCATTTACAAAAATCAGTTTG
>JALFIB010000021.1 GCA_022776305.1 Lachnospiraceae bacterium | reverse complement strand
TTGACGTATAATCCGGCAAAGCCAGATCACAATACGCCTGCAGAAACAGCATTCCTACGATCAAAGCCACAAAACCCAGAGAACTTTTCAGGTATTTTGCAAGTTTTGTCATAACTACCTCCTAATTTTTACAAGTTATCGTAACTGTTTTTCTTCTTCCGCATCAGCACCGGCCTGAATCAGGTTTTCCGTCATTTTAGCAAAAAAACTTTGAAGTGTCCGAATTTCCTCTTTCGAAAAACCCTTTATCAGGATCTTCTCATTTTCATCCAGCAGACGAATCATTTCCTTTTTCATGGCGGCACCTTTTTCCGTCAAATAGATGCGGTTGATCCTCTGGTCCGAAAGATCCGTTTCCCTGCGCACCATCCCCGCTTTCTCCAAACGCTGTACCGTCACAGTCACTGTAGGGGGCTTAATATGCAGCAAACTCGCCAGTTCACGCAAACTAATCCCTTCTTGTTCAGAAACAATCTTTAATACCGGAAGCTGTCCCGGATGGATTCCCAATTTTGAAAAAGCCCTGTAATTCAAAGCAGAATACATATGGACCATCCGGATAAAAGATGCATTAATTGTATTCACATTCGCATTCACATCACATCTTTTTTCACCGAAACTCTTCGCACATTCCATTTTTCCACCTCCCTTTCCCCTCATCAGCCGATTTAATTAGTCAGCTAATAGTTAATTAGCTAACCATCAGTATATACTTTTTCACAAAAAAGGCAAGTCATTTTTGTGCACTTTATAAATTTTTAAGTAAATTAACAGCGCTACTTTCTTGCACAGAACATCGTCCCTTTTCTGTTGTCTTGACAAAACCGCTAAAAACCTGTATAGTTAGGGAGTCCGTGCAGCCGGGGAGATAGCGGTGCCCTATACCTGCAATCCGCTACAGCAGGGGTGATGCCGAACCGAGGGCGTTTTGTTGTGGAGCTGCCCCTGATAAGTGATGTTGACATTTGGGTCTTGCGCAACAGGAATCCGTGAACCGTGTCAGGTCGGGAACGGAGCAGCACTAAGCGGAACCTCCTGTGTGCCGTAAGGTTGCCTGGATCGAGTTAACTGTCAGGGTAACGTTCATGGCAGGCGTTCGAAGGGAGGCGCACGGATTTAAAATATGTGCTCAGGCTGCCTGTCCAGTTTTGCCTTTCAAAAGGCAGACCTGTCTGTGGCAGCTTTTTCTATCCTTATTTTCCATGAAATTGGGGGATCTGTTATGGTAATTTTACCGGAGGTATCGGCAGAAACCGATGAAAAATTTATGAGGGAAGCCCTGCGGCAGGCCAAAAAAGCCTATGCCCTTCGCGAAGTACCCATCGGATGTGTCATCGTCTACGAAGGCAAGATCATTGCCCGTGGCTATAACCGCCGCAACACGGACCAGAATACCACTTCCCATGCAGAGATCAATGCCATCCGCCGGGCCAGCAAAAAACTGGGAGACTGGCGTCTGGAGGGCTGTACCATTTACATTACCCTTGAGCCCTGCCAGATGTGTGCCGGTGCCATTGTCCAGTCCCGTATCACCCGCGCTGTCATCGGCAGTATGAACCCGAAAGCAGGATGTGCCGGTTCCATCTTAAACCTGCTGGAGATGCCCGAATTCAACCATCAGGTCAAGGTAGACCGTGGCATTTTAGATGAGCAGTGCAGTACCATGCTCTCCGGATTTTTCCGCGAACTGCGGCAGCAGAAAAAGCTGCAAAAAGCAAATAACCCATTGACGGAAGAAGAGGTGTGATTTATAATTAAAAAATCAGTTTCCGGTTTTATTTCGGAAACTGATTCTATGAAAATACTAAATTCAAAATGGAGATGTATCGAAGTGGTCGCAACGAGCTGCACTCGAAATGCAGTTGTCCTTTTGGGCACGAGGGTTCGAATCCCTCCATCTCCGTCACCGACCGGCAGTGGGAAACCACTGCTGGTTTTTGTTTTATTCTACCCTTACCCGGAACTTGCTGGCCTCCCCTTTTGCCTCTGCCACAATACTTGCAATGGAATGCTCTACCATATCGCTGACAGCGTTTTCCGTATAAAATGCCATGTGGGGCAGCATCAGTACATTGGGCATATCTTTTAATATGGACATTTCCCGGTGCCCGATCACCGTGTACTTATAATCTCCATAAAAGATCCCTAACTCATTTTCCACAACATCCAGCGCCGCAGCTCCCACTTTTCCACATTCCAGAGCATCAATCAGATCCATGGTGTTGATCACACTTCCCCGGGACGTGTTCACAAGGACTACACCGTCCTTCATTTTCTCCAATGTCTCTTTGCAGACAATATGATGGGTTCCCTCCACAGCAGGTACATGAAAGGTGATCACATCACATTGAGCAAACAAGGTTTCCCGGTCCACATACTCCGCATACTGTTTGACACTTTCTTTTTCATATGGGTCATTTGCTAAAATCCTGCATCCGAATCCGCTTAAATTGCGGATGACATGCTCGCCGATCTTTCCGGTTCCGATCACACCTACCGTCAGGTCGCCGATTTGACGCCCTATGCTCCCTTTCAAAGAATAATCCAGCCCATCTGCACGCTTCATGATCATCTTCATTTTGCGGAGAGCCATCAGGATCAGCATGACCGCATAATCCGCCACGCTCCCTGTGGAATACGCCACGTTGCTCACCGTGATCCCATATTTTTTCGCCGCATCAAGATCCACATGGTCATAACCGATGGTACGGGTGGAAATATGGCGTACTCCCATTTCCTTCCATACTTTAATAATATCTTCCGTGATCGCTGTGGTGATAACACTGACACCGTCACAACCCTCTGCCAGTCTGGCATTTTCCGGATTAGGCGCCTCATGGCAGATCACGATCTCTGCCCCGTAAGGTTCGGCAAATTTTTCAAAATAAGCTGCCTCATCAAAATCCCTGTAATTGTACACAGCTATTTTCGTTTTCGACATGTCCCCATCCCTCTTTCTTTCATCGTATTCCGCAAAATATGGTAAATCCTCTAAAACAAAAAAGTGTGCTTTGTACTCCCACGTCTCCGCTCCGCTTCGGTCAGTGCTAAACGGATATCCCCCGGCATCCAGCACCCTGACATCTTTTAATTGAAATACACAAGGTCTTCTTTCGGCGGCCCTGTGAGCTCGTACCTCTCCCCATACAATACAGGACCTTCTTCCCCGTACTCTTTTGCATATTCGTACCGGACAGTGGCAGTCAGCATGATCCACTGACGTGATTTTAATTGATCTGCAAAGCTGCTTTTGCACAAACAGCCCACAAACCGGATATCATCCTCGCAGCAGGTCATGGCATTTCGGCCGGGAATAAAAATATTGTCTCCAAAACGCCTTGATTTCATAACTTTCGCACGGAAACGGACTTTTTTCCCATTATACCGCTCTTTGGCTTCAAAAGCATCCAGATACCAGAGTCCATAATCAATATCCTCAATCTGGATCACATCTGCGTTCAAGTCATAGGGGGGCTCGTCCATACCGGGATCAATGGGATTTCCTTCTTCATCTTCAAAATAGACCATGGCGCGGGGATTCAGTCCGCGGACAGTACGACGGTAAGAGTGCAGCTCCATGTCTTCCCTGCAGCGGTTAAACACTACCATCTCTGTGTTCAAAAACAGGTTGCTTAAAATGCTGCGCATATTGTTCAAGTAGACAGGGAACGTGCTTCCGTCAACCACAGTGATTACCTGGGCTACATCCATGCTGTAAGGCATCTGGCTGCCAAACAGCCATTTACAATCCCACATTCCGTTCATCTCAATAAAAATCCGTTTCGGACGGTAATGCTTCTCACAAGTTTTCAGGAATTCCGGATTAAATTCCTCTTCTTCATCTACTGTGATCATCGATATATTCATCTGGGCCAGCGCCTTTTCATCGTACTCCTCTTCCCCTTCTTCACAGAGGATCAAAAGGCCTCTCTGTCCGTCATCAAAATCTCCGCCCATCAGCACATCCCGCAAAAAAGAGGTTTTCCCGCTTTCCAAAAAACCGGTGATCAAATAAATTGGTATCTGCTGCATAATCTCACTCTTTTCTTTTCATTTATTCTTATGATACCATGACTGTGAAAGTGCAAAGCACGAAACAACCTCTATGGCATCTTGGAACCCCATCGATTTACTATCTGGGGTACTTTTACAGGGAAAACAGTTTTGCCAGCGCTTCTTCCTGCAGTTTGGAACCGATCACACAAAGCCTTCCTGTATAATCTGCTGCTCCTGTACGGACTTCATACTCGCCCGGCACCAGATCGAAATGGATCCATGTACCGTCCGTGCAGGGAACCATACCTTTCGCCCTGAGCACAACGCCGTAATCCTCCGTGTCACTTAAAGCTTTCAAGATATGCTCCATCTCTTCCTTCGTATACTTTCTCGGAGTCTCTTTTCCCCAAGAAGTAAACACTTCATCTGCATGATGGTGGTGATGATGATGGTCATGGCCACAGCCGCAGTGTTCGTCATGCTCATGATAATCATGATCGTGATGATCGTGGTCATGATCATGGTCGTGGTGATCGTGGTCATGGTGATCGTGGTGGTCATGGTCATGCTCATGCTCGTGGTCACAGCCGCAATGCTCGTCGTGGTCATGATGATCGTGCTCGTGGTGATCGTGGTCATGGTCTTGCTCGTGGTAACAGCCGCAATGCTCGTCGTGGTGATGATGGTGATGTTCGTGGTCACAGCCGCAGTGCTCGTCATGCTCATGATGGTCATGTACTTCTTCCATAAGCATCTGGGCAAGTACATCCGTTCCTTCCATCGCGTGGAGGATCTGTTCGCCGGTCAACTCATCCCATGGTGTTGTTACAATCACAGCATTTGGATTTTTTTCGCGGATCATCTCAGCCGCTTTCATCTGTTTCTCTTCAGAAAGCTTCTGAGTTCTGCTTAAAATAACCGTTGCCGCACTTTCAATCTGGTTATTGTAAAATTCCCCAAAGTTCTTCATATACATTTTGATCTTGGAAGCATCTGCCACAGTAGTCAAAGCATTCAGCACCAAGCCGGCTTCCTCTGCTGCATCCTCCACAGCCTTGCGGACATCGGAAAGCTTGCCCACACCTGACGGCTCAATAATGATCCTGTCCGGAGAAAATTTTTCCGTTACTTCTTTTAATGCTTTTCCAAAATCTCCTACCAGAGAACAACAAATACATCCTGAGTTCATTTCAGTAATGTTAATACCGGCATCTTTCAAAAAACCGCCGTCAATTCCAATCTCACCAAACTCATTTTCAATCAGTACGATCTTTTGTCCTGCAAATACATCCTGAATCAGTTTTTTGATCAGTGTTGTCTTCCCAGCTCCCAAAAATCCTGAAATAATATCTACCTTTGTCATTTCAATCCTTCTTTCATATTTATCAATCAACATGCTATCCGTTATAGTACACCAAAAACCTCCAGTTTGCAAATTTTATTTACGCGGCTAAATAAAGTAATCATTTAACCACACAAAGACGGGAATGTTACAAAACTTGCTGACTCATCCGTTTCAGAACAACATTTCCTCGCTTTTCATTATAAGAAAAACAATGTGTGTAGAGAATGGTGAAAACTACATGTCAGCTGGAAGTAAGAATAATTCTCCATGTAGAGTTTGCCGAAAGTTACGTGTCAGATAAAAGTAATAGCCATTCCACATGTTAAGCTTGCCCAAGTCTACGTGTCAAGTATAGGTAGCTGTTTTTCTACATATAATATTTGCCCAAGGCTTACTCCGCCAAAGGAAAAGGTATTTATAGCTGGAACCAATCTGGAAGCCTATGCCAATAAATACACATTTGTATGGAAAAAACACAGTCTTAAACAGGATATCAGCAAACGGGAAATATGGGATATGATAAAACAACAGGCACTTATATATGCCATGCCAGAAAAGCGCGAAAGCCATTGTCCATAAAAGAACAGAAGATTAAAAATGGATATGAATCAGAAGTAACGTAACGGTTTATGAACGCAAGGGCTCTCTGGCATCATCATAAGCGTTACCCGACGAATGAGCCTATCGTCGATTTTTCGTGCTCAGTACTCTCAAAATCGACGAAAACATGGGGCTGTCGCACTAAATAAAATTTAGTGTGGCAGCACTTTTTAATAAAAGACAAGAGCCGAGACTACGAAAATCCCGGCTCTTGGTGTAAAATTTATTTATGCCACTAAATAAAATCTTACAGATAGATTATACTCTATCTTCTCTGTACTATTAAATCAAACTTCCGCTGGATTTGGAAATTTTAATCCCGGCAGATGATCCGGTTCGATGTTTGGCAGGCCCAGACCCCATAGACATAACAATACATGCAAGCATGTATTGTTTGTCCATTTGTCCCTTGGCTCATTCTAAGATCACTGGTTAAACTTTCCTAAAAATTCACGGATACGTGCATGGTCAGCGTCGAATACTTCGCTGGGACGCCCCTCCAGCTCCACAATACCTTTATCCATAAAAATGACCCGGTCCGAGATCTCTCTTGCAAAAGACATCTCATGGGTGACGATCACCATGGTGATCTTTAAATCTGCCAAGGATTTGATCACTCGCAGCACTTCCCCCGTAAGTTCAGGGTCAAGGGCTGAGGTGGGCTCATCAAAAAATAATATCTTAGGGTTTAAAGCCAGTGCTCTTGCAATTGCCACCCTCTGGCACTGTCCGCCGGAAAGCTGGCAGGGATAAGCATCTTCCTTATCCGCTAAGCCCATTTTTTTCAGAAGTTCCCTTGCTTCCTGATAGACCTCTTCTTTTTTCCGCTTCTGGATCCGGATGGGTGCATCCGTAATGTTTTTCATCACGGAATAGTGAGGAAACAAGTTAAAATTCTGAAACACCAATCCGAAATAAGAATGGATTTTTTTCGCCTCTTCCCCCTTGGGGTACACCTTTTTTCCCTCTTTGTCCACGTAAGCGGCTTTCTCTCCCATGTATAAGATCTCTCCGCCATCTATCTGCTCCAGCATGGTCGCACAGCGCAGCAGCGTTGATTTTCCGGAACCAGACGGGCCGATGATGGAAAGGATCTCTCCCTCCTCAACAGAAAGGGAAATATCTTTGATCACTTCCAAGCCTTCAAAGCCTTTTTGGATATGGTTCATTTCCAATAGTTTCATCTTTTCCCTCCTATTGATAATAGCTCAATCTCTTTTCCACGTATTCCATTACCACAGCCACGATCAGATTAAAGATATAGTAAAAGACGCCGGCCACTACAAAAGGCATGAAGGATGTCTCTGATGCAGCGATCTGCTTTGCGATGGTAAACATTTCCGCATAAGCAAGGGAAAAACTCAAAGAGGTGTCCTTTACCAGCGTGATCACTTCGTTGGTGACAGACGGCAGGATCCTTTTTACTACCTGTGGAAATATAATATGTACGAAGCACTGTACCTTACTGTATCCAAGGACTTTTGCCGCCTCATACTGCCCCACCGGCATGGATTCAATACCGGAACGGTAAATCTCCGCAAAATAAGCAGCATAGTTCAGCGCAAAACCGATGATGATCGCCATATAGCGGTAGGAACCGCCGATCTTCATCCCAAATAAATAAAAGGGACCAAAGTACACCACAAGCAGCTGCAGCATCAGCGGTGTTCCTCGCATGATCGATATATAGACTTTCATGATCGTCTGCAAAATCTTATTTTTAGACATTCTGCCAAATGAAATCAGCAAGCCCAGCGGCAGGGAAAAAATCAAAGTCAGGACAAAGATCCCGATGGATTTTACCATACCATTGCTTAACTGCTGCAGCATAACTGTAAAACTCATTTACTTTACATTCCTTTCCATCCATTCTATCTAACAAGGAAGAGGGCATCCCTGTCCTGAGACACCCTCTGTAAAGATTCTTTTTCTTTCTTAATGTAATGCAGCCGCATCCATCCAAGTCGAATGCTCGTGAAACATGTAATTACTAAATTGCTGCTTCTACGTGTAATTACTCAGTTGCTGCTTCTGTTGCTGCTTCTGCAGCTCCATCCAATGCTCCGATTTCCTCTGCAAGGCATACCATATCTGTCAGCTCATATTTTTCAGCAAGCTCATCAAAAGTACCATCCTCCAGAAGAGTCTTCAGAGATTCATTTACTGTATTGCAAAGTTCATCGTCTCCAAGACGGAAACCGATGGCATACTGCTCGGAATTCAGTGCTTCGTCAAGGATCTTATATCCTTCTTTTCCTTTCAGCTGGTACTGTGCTACACCGATATCAATTGCAGATGCATCAATACTTCCTGCCTGCAGCTCTGCAAATGCAGTATTATAATCTTTGAACTGCTGGAGTGTGCCAAAGGTAGCACCAAGCTCAGCCTGATCACCGTCATCTGTCAAAAGCTTCAGGGCTGCTGAATCAGCCTGCACACCGACGATCTTGCCAGCCAGATCTTCCAGACTTTCAATTCCGGAATCCTCTGCTACAACGATTACCTGACTGTTGTCTACGTACGGAACTGACCATGTATACTCTTCTTCACGGCCATTCATGGTAAATCCGTTCCAGATACAGTCAATAGCGCCTGAATTCAGCTCAAGATCCTTAGAATCCCAATCGATAGGAGTCTTTACCAGCTCCCAGCCCTGCAGGTCACATACTGCCTGAGCCAGCTCAAGGTCAAATCCTGTATACTCTCCATTCTCATCCATATATCCGTAGGGCGGGTACTCCGCATCAAAACCTACAATAAAAGTCGTTCTCTCTTCTGCCATACATGCTGTTCCGGCAACCATGGATGCAACCAGTGCTGCAGCTGTCAATGCACAAAATACACTCTTTTTCATAAATCATCCTCCGTTCTGCACAGCTCTCTTACTGTGCCCTCTTTTCCGTATTAGCACTCTACCACGCTAAACTGCACGTCTATACTAACAAATTATTTGTATGCTGTCAAGGAAGAAATAAAAAGTGCCGGAAATACGTGGACATTTCTTTAGTCCCCGCACTCCGGCGTCCTATTCACTTCATTTGAAGATTTGATTTAAGTATCAAAAGATACCAAACGGACTGTTATACATCCTCTTCCAGTTCATCCATTCTGCCTCTGTACATAAAGATCCATACAGCGAACAGCAGCATCCAGCCAATGCTTCCTGCTCCTCCGATAATATTTACGATCTCAGAATTTACAATACCGGAGAGAAGGTCGATGATTGCAAACAATCCCAAAACAATGTGAACCACTGCCACATAACCGGACAGCCTTCCGTAGCTCTCACCTTCATTGCTGTTCAGCCTGCAGGCTTTGATCGTTGCCAAAAAGCAGAAGAAGAACATGATCACCATCATGGTTGCCACGATCACAAGCACCAGCACGATAGCAGATATCACGATCACGGATGTCGTTCCTGCCGCCCATGAAGAAATAGCAACTGCAACTGAGAGAACCAAAAGGATAAACATAATAGCAAAGTAAGCGATCATATTGATGATCACATTTGCCTTTACAAAGCCAAATCCAACTCCTGACATATTTTCTTTTGCACGCAGTGCACAGATGAATATGAGCCAAAGGCCAAGGCAGAACAGTAATTCCGGAATATGTATGATCAGGTTTGCAACGATGGCACCGGAATCCAACTTAGAAAGAAGGGAGATCACTGTGCCCGCATAACCGGATACTTGTGCCGGAAGGTCAAAATTCTTGATCAGCCGGATAACCTGTGAGTAATTCATCTGATTTAAGAAAATTGCCGCGATAGATCCTGCAAAGCTTGCCGTATAAAGCAGAGCGATCAAGAAGAATAGCGGAGATTTTAACATCTTTCTTGAAACCTCTGCAATCCTTCTGGACTGATACCCGGCTGACTGCATTGGCGGACGGCCCATAGGTACCTGTCCCGGATTCATAGGACGACCTGCCATGCTTCCTTGTCCCTGCATCGATCCTGCCGGACGGCCTGCCATACCTGATTGTCCCTGCACCGGCGCTGCCTGACGGCTTGCCATGCCTGATTGTCCCTGCACCGGTCCTGCCGGGCGGCCTGCCATGCCTGACTGTCCCTGTGCCGGATCTGCCGGACGGCCCGTCTGTCCCTGTACCGGACGTCTCATCTGGGTTTGTCCTGCCTCTCTCATCGTTCCTTCTGAGCCTTCCACAGGCTGATGGTCAACAGGCTTACCCTGTACATTTCTTCGAACAGCTCCCTGACGGCCAAATTCAGTTCCCTGCGGCATAGATCCTTCCTGTCCGTAGATCTGCGGACCACTTCTTGTTCTGTGCGGCCTGCCTTCTGTTCCCGGATACTGCCTTTTTGCAGCCCTCGGTGCCGCAGCCCTTGCCCTTTCAGGTGAGCGGTCTGGCGCAGGTTCTTCTGCTTTTGGCGCTTCCTCTTCCTTGGATGCAGGTGTATCTTCTTTTTCCTCAGCAGGAGATGATACCTGCTGTACTTCCGGTGTCTCTCCCTTATCCGCCTCGGAAGTATTTTCCGTATCTACAAAGGGATTGCCGCACACTTCACAAGATGTACTGTTGTCATCCCCCAAAGTTCCACATATGATGCATCGCTTCATCTTTTTCATGTTCCTCCTGCTTTTATTTTCTCTTTCCGGAAATTGTGTTCTGTGAATATGGCTCTGCTTTTTAGGGCAGAGCCTCGTTTCGTTCCTTGGCTCTGCTTCCAGGGCAGAGCCTCGTAAAAACTTCGTTTTTACGAGGTCGCTTCGCTCGCCAAATGATGGAAAAAGCATCTGCGCAGGCAAGCCTGCCAGATGCTTTTTCCATCACTTGGCTCTGCCCTTTTCGAACATTATATCCCATTATAGGGGTGAGGGCAAGCAAAAAAGCCAAAAATAAAGGTAGCTGCAAGGGGATTTCGTGCTACGCACGTTCCAAAATATCCCTGCAGCTGCCTGCTTTTTATTCTTCCAGCAGTTTTTCTACACTGACTAATTTCACACTCAGCACAAATACTTCTGCTGCTTTTTTCAGTTCATCCAATGTGGGGAATGAGGGGGCGATACGGATGTTGCAGTCTTTCGGATCTTTTCCGTATGGGAATGTGGCTCCTGCTCCCGTCATGACCACTCCGGCCTCTTTTGCCTTGGCTACGATCTTCTTTGCACAGCCTTCCATGGAATCAAAGGAGATAAAGTAACCACCCTTTGGTTTTCCCCAGCTTCCGATCTCCAGTCCTCCAAGCTCCTCTTCCAGAACCTGAAGTACCATTTCAAACTTCGGCCGAAGGATCGCCGCATGTTTTCTCATGTGCTCCCGTACGCCGTCCATATCCTTAAAGAAACGAACGTGGCGCAGCTGGTTCAGTTTGTCCGGTCCGATGGTCTGGTAATGCAGGGCACGTCTGGCATCCGCAAGGTTTGCCTCAGATGCTGCCATTGCCGCAATACCGGAACCCGGAAAACTTACTTTAGAAGTTGAAATAAATTTATAGACCATATCCTCTGTTCCCGCTTTTTCGCACTCTGTGAGAAGCTCAAGGATCACGTCCTGATCATCATCATACAGATGATGGATCGAATATGCATTATCCCAGAAAATACGGAAGTCGGGAGCTGCCGGTTTCAGATGGGCAAATCTCCTTACTGTCTCATCAGAATATGAAATCCCGGTAGGGTTGGAATACTTCGGTACACACCAGATACCTTTGATTGCTTCATCCTCTGCTACAAGCTTTTCTACCATATCCATATCCGGCCCTGTAGGCAGCAGCGGCACATTGATCATCTCTATTCCAAAAAACTCCGTGATTCCGAAATGGCGGTCATAACCCGGCACCGGGCAGAGGAATTTTACTTTGTCTAATTTCCCCCACGGAGTATGTCCGCAGACACCCATATACATAGCGCGTGCTACCGTATCGAACATGACGTTCAAACTGGAGTTTCCGTAGATCAGGATATTTTTTTCCGGCACCTCGGACATATCTGCCAGCAGCCTTCTCGCTTCCGGAATACCATCCATAATACCATAGTTTCTGCAATCCACTCCTGCTTCGCAAACCATATCGGAGCGGCTGTTTAACACATCCATCATCCCATTTGCCAGATCCAGCTGTTCTTTCGATGGCTTACCTCTGGACATATCAAGTTTTAATCCTCTTGCTTTCACTTCCTGAAACTTTGCTTCCAAAGCAGCCTGCTCTTTCAGAAGTTCTTCTCGGGTCATCTCTTTGTATGGTTTCATAATGTCTCCTCCTCATTTCGATGCAGTCCTTGCACCACGCACATTTGTCCGTGTCAAAAAACTCACTTTTCTATTCTATCGCCAGATGCTTCTGCCGTCAAGTCTTTTTGAACTTGTTTTCGATATTTATATTGGGAAATCTCCACCGCGTCCTCCACTTCCAAGTCCTTTTCACCTGCAAGTGATTCCAGATGATGCCTGAATTCATGGAGCAGGACCTTCCTGATCTGAATCCTCAGCTCTTCCTCGGATACCCATTCAAAGCAGGTTTTAAAAGAACCGTAATAGAGCACGATAAACCGTCCCAGATACCGGTCCAAATGGTACTCTCCCATAATAAAAAGGTCATGATCTTCCGCCGCCGGATGAAGCCGCCTGCGTTTTCGGACCATGACTCCGCCGTTTAATTCCCGGAAAAAATCTTCCGGGAACGTATCGGCTATCTCGAAGGTAATCTCTTCAAATTCTTCAAATGAAATCATTTTATCTGCCCCATCAAAAGACAATCTTTGCTGTGCTCACATTTTCCGTATGCGCAGTCAGAAGAAAGAAGCTTTATGCTTCCATCTTCCAGCTTTTCCAGCTCGCATACCACCATCCGCGTCTGGTTCTGTGCTTTGCAGAACCCGCTGATAAATTCTTCCGTAATCTCACTTTTCATTCGTCCTGTTTCCTTATCTCTTCAAACTTCTCGATCAAGTTTGTCTTTAATTCTGCAAAAGTTTCTTTATGCCAAGGTGAAATAGCAGAGGGATTTCGCCTTAACAGGCCGCGGACAGACTTTCCGGACCGGATGGACGGGATCTTAAGCCTTCCTCTCAATTCACCGATCTTAATCAAAAGCTCCTGCATTTCCTGCGGCATCTGCTCCATTGCCTGCTCTTTCGCCTTTTCTCCGGCCTCTGCCAGCCTCAGCTCCAGCTCTCTCTTCTTTTCCACAAGCTTGCCCAGTTCTTCCTTGATCTTCTCATTTCGCACAAGAGTATCGCGCAGATGGATGGCTGCGTGGAAGGATGTGACAAAATCCGCAGTAAGGATAGGCGTAAGGATCAGCACGGCCAATGTAATATACCTCTCATCTACAGAGAAAACAAGATTTTCAATATATTTGTGCAGGCCGTCTACCACCAAGATGGTCATAACGCCCCAGCAAAGGGTAGAAGAAAGGCAGATATGGCCTTTGATATTCATAAATTTGCCCGTGTAATCCCAATAACGGACGCGGAACAAGCGCTCCATTACCACTCCTGTCACGTATTCCAACACTGTGGCAGATACCATACCGATCAAAAACATCAGCGGAATATTTCCCCTCACAGGTATGGTCACTACCAGAATGCAGATCGCCCCACTTCCATAAAGTGGAAGGAAGGGGCCTTTTAAAAACCCTCTGTTTACAAATCTATGCTTTATCACAGATACGTACGCACTCTCCCAGACCCAGCCCAGAAAGCAGTAGATGTAAAAGAACATCACCCACTGTGAAGTTGTATACATTTCCATATTTCAAACTTTCCCTTATTTTTTACTCCTCGTCATCTTCCTCTTCAGCGATCACACCGGATACAGAGCTTATTGTGCTCACCGCTACCACCACTGCTACGATCACAACAAATAAAATTAAAACAGCGAGAAAAACACCCATATTATACTGCTCCTTTCAAACTTCAATTTTAGCGTCTTTTGGCGCCTGATATTTCTATACGTCAAGCGGATATTCGCAATCCGCTTCGCTGCTCGATTCGGTTAAACACTGCGCGGCCCGGTATGGATCTCGAGAAGTTTATTCTTCAGTTCAAGCTCCATCTTATTTAATTCATCTTCAGCCGCACGCCGTTTTTGCCGTCCTTCCTCCTGAACCTTGATCACCTCGTCAAAGGTAGAGATCAAAGCTGCATTTGTGGCTTTCAGCGTTTCAAGATCCACAATACCCCTTTCTGATGCCTTTGCGCTTTCCACTGTGGCCATCTTAAGGGACTCAGCGTTCTTTCGCAGCAATTCATTGGTCATATCCGTCACTTCACGCTGTGCCTTTGCGGCTTGGTTTGCATGCTCCACACCTAATGCGATCACCATCTGGCTCTTCCAAAGAGGGATGGTATTTACAACAGTAGACTGTATCTTTTCAATCATCAGAGAATCACTGGACTGTACGAGCCGGATCTGCGGAGCTGTCTGGATCGCGATCATCCTGGTCAGTTCCAGGTCATGGATCTTCTTTTCAAACCGCTCGCAGAGGGATTCCAGATCCTTTGCAGCCTGAGCATCCTCCGGAAGATTGCTTCTGTTCGCTTTCTCGATCAGCTGGGTAAGCTCTGTGGCGCGAACCTCTTCCAGACGCTTCTTGCCTGCCAGAATATACATAGAAAGCTCTTTAAAATAAGAAAGATTCAAGCCATACATCTTATCCAGAACAGCCACGTCTTTCATAAGCTGCATCTGGTGGCCCTCCAGAACCTCACAGATCTTCGTGACATTCACTTCTGCCTTCTCATATTTTGCTTTCATGGCAGTCAGCTTATTCCCTGATTTCTTAAAGAATCCCAGAAATCCTTTTTCTTCCTCCTCTGTATCAAAGCTCTTCAGCTCCGTCACCAGAGAAGAGATCATTTCGCCGACCTCGCCCAGATCCTTCGTCTTTACGGTTTTTAATGCATTTTCTGAAAAATCAGCCATCTTTTTCTGGGTCCCCACCCCATACTGAAGGATCCCGTTGGAGTCATGGAGGTTGATCTGCTTGCTGAAATCATCCACCATTTTTCTTTCATCATCTGTCAGCAAGTCCTCTGAAAGCTGGGGTTCTGCCGGCTTTTCCGGCTGCTTCTCCACTGCCGGCACTTCCTTTTTTTCCGGAACCGGCTCTCCGAAAGTCAGTACCGGAGCCGGAGCATCTGCAAAATCTTTGAACTGCTCATCCATCTGTTTATCCCCCTGTCTTTACTTCTGCTCAAAATCCTTTCCTGTCAGCCCTTCCTGCGCCAGCATAGTCTGGAGCACAGTGATATCTGAGGAAATGTCCCAAGCCTTTTCTTCAAAAAAACTGTCTAAGAAGTTTTCAAACGCTGTATTCAGCGTATCAAGTGTAGCTTCGATTTCTTTTTTGGTGCTCTCAATATTTTGTCCTGCAATAGGCTGGTCATCCATCTCGCAGTAAGCATCCAAAAGCTTCTGTGTCGTGGGCAGGTAATAGCTCATCATCTTTTTCATATCATCTGCCGTCTCCGGCCTTCTCTCCACTTCACGGAATATTCTGGTAATAACCAGTTCCAAACGGTCCAGCTTCGCAGAAATGGCTTCACCCGGGATCTTTTCATTGCACTCGTGGATATGCCGGATATATCTTCTGCCCTCTTCTACCACTTCACGGCATTTTGGAGTGAGGCGTCCATCGCTTTCTTTTTGTTCCTCCTCCATGCGGGCCTTTTTCTTTGCTTCTTCTTCCCTTGCAGCCTGATTCGTCATTTCCCTGCGCTCATACTCAGTCTGCGCCGTAAGATACTGCTGATACGTATCACTGTCCGTAATCAGCATGGTTTCTTTCCGATCCAGATACCCCGTCTGGAAAAAGCCCTTGCCAATCATCTTTCTCAGATCTTTCCGGACAAATTTATAATTTTCTCCTATCGCAGATGCCAGTTCTTCAATAAGGCAGTACGTCCTGTCCCCGATCACTTCACGATATCTGCGGAAACGCTTTGCCAGTGCAGCTTTATTCCTTCCACAGATCCCTACTGACAAGCTGCCTGCAAAAAGAACTGCCAAAATGCTGCCCGGCACAGCAATACTGAATCCCAATGCTGCCGCCGATGCTGCAAGGATAACGAGGGAAAATCCCAGCATACCGCTTACACTAAAACCAGTCCATTTCATCACGTTTCCCGATATCTCTCCGGGAACCCTTAACTTTGTCTTTACAGGTACAACCGCCTTTTCCTTTTCCGCAGCTCTGGCTTTCTCCTGCTTTTCCTGCATATTCCTGCGGATCCGATCTGCCGCCTCACGGTTTGTATGCTGATATATATTATCCTGCATCGCCGCTTGGACACTGTCCACTGCATCATTCACCACACTGGTGATCATGCTGCTGAGCTGTGAGAAATCTTTGCCGTCAACGGCATCCTGCACCAGCTTTTTTATCTGTTCACCGGCATCATACCAGTCGTCCTTTGCCATACTTTTCTTCTCCTGAAAATCACATTTGAATTCAGTATAACACCATCCCTTTTATCCTGCAAGGAGCGAAGTAGAAATGGTACAAGATCGCAGGGATACCAGCCTCCTTATAAAGAATCCAGAAACTGCTCGGAAAAATACCGTGCGCATCCCACGGAGGAAGCCTCAAACCGATAACTGCTCAAATACAAGTATTCCTCCTCTTCATCAAAAATCGTCAAATCAGACATTTCCTTTTTCAGGCGATCCACATAGGGAGCCAAAAAACTGGCTGTGTAGCCTCCCAGAACGATGGGCAGGTCTGACCACAGGTGCAGATTGGAAGCCAGCAATGCCAGATAATGAATGTATTCGTCAAAAACCTGTTTATACTCCGTATTCCCTTCCTCAAGCCCTGCAAAAAAATCTGCAAGAGAACCATCTGCAGCATCAGCCAGCGTCAGGGCGGAACCATAAGGGTCATAATGGCCCCGTTTGCCGCAATAGCATTTCCGCCCGCCCGGTACGATGAGAAGATGCCCCGCTTCTCCGCAGCGGCCGGAGGCACCCGGTACGATCCGGTTATCAATGACAACGGCACCGCCTACCGTATTGCTAAGAGAAAGGAAATTGAAACTGGACGGTGCCATGCCGGTATAGCATTCCGCCATACATGCAGCGTTGGCATCATTAAAAAAAGCCACCGGGATTTTCAGCAAACGTCGGAACGGCCGCAGATCAAAGGGAGCATCTGTCTGAAGTACGTGGGAATAAGCCAGAAAATCCTGATCTGCACTGATGATCCCTGCCAGAGAGACCCCCAATCCGATCAGTTTGTCATAGCTGACAGAATGCTCGCCGAGAAACTGCATAAAGCGGACATAAAGTTTTTCATAAAATGACGGATCAATTGTGAGAGAACAGCGGATCCGCTCGTTCACAATGACCTCTCCACGCAGATTTACAACTGAAAAATTTAAATGATTGCGCGAGATATCGATACCGGCAGCAAGTCTGGCATCTGCAACTGCACAGAAGGCAGCGGGACGCCTGCCGCCCCGGGACTCCTGAATGCCACATTCCTGTACCAGTCCGGATCCCACCAGCTCAGACAGAACCTGTGTGATTTTTGGAATGCTCAGCTGTGTCTCGGCAGCCAGCTCCTGTTTGGTGATCATGCCGGAACGGATCAATGTCCGGAAAATCCTTCGTTTATTGTAAAGCCTTACTTCGGAAGCACTTATCTTATCTTTCATAAATAATCCCCAATAATAAACTATGTTTAAAAGTAGATTCATTGTACCAGTAAATACTGATTTTTTCAAGAAAAATGTATTGACGTAATGCCCAAAAAGTGATACATTGAAATTACTTTTGAAAGATAGTTTAAAAAGTATGATTCAGGAGGTTAAGTATGAGCGAAAAGATGATTCAGCAACTTATGGCAGCTCCGAAAGAGATCACCTTCCGTGAAGTGGACATTCCCGAACCGGGCCCGGATCAGGTTCTGGTTAAGATCAAACGGATCGGTGTATGCGGGAGCGATATCCATGTTTTCCATGGCATGCATCCTTATACAAAATATCCGGTAACACAGGGGCATGAAGTTTCCGGAAAGATTGTAAAGCTCGGCCAGTATGTCTCAAACCTTCAGGTAGGACAGAGAGTAACCATTGAGCCACAGGTTTTCTGCGGACGCTGCCATCCCTGCCTGCACGGAAAGTACAATCTCTGCGAAAACCTGAAAGTAATGGGCTTCCAGACAGTCGGTACTGCCAGCGAATACTTTGCAGTAGATGCGTCTAAGATCACTCCCCTGCCGGAGGGTATGTCTTACAATGAAGGCGCTATGATCGAACCACTTGCCGTTACGGTGCATGCAGGCAAGAGATTCGCAGATATGAAAGGTGCAAAGGTTGCAGTCCTTGGAGCAGGTCCTATCGGTATCCTTCTTTCACAGGCAGTGAAAGCACTGGGGGCAGCAGAAGTCATGATCACAGATATTTCAGAAAAACGTCTGGAGCTTGCAAAGAGTGTTGGTGCAGATTATGCGATCAACACAGCGAAGGAAGACTTTGGCGAAGCGCTGGTAGCATGTTTTGGACCGGATAAGGCCGATGTCATCTATGACTGTGCCGGAAATGACATAACGATGAATTCCGCTATCCAGAATGCCAGAAAGGGAAGTACCATCATTCTGGTTGCAGTATTTGCAAAAATGGCGAATGTAGACCTTGCAAAGTTAAACGATTCCGAGCTTGACTTGAATACATCCATGATGTACCGCCATGAGGATTATGTGGACGCATTGAGATTCGTAAACGAAGGAAAGATCCAGCTGAAGCCGCTGGAAAGTGCGCATTTTGCATTTAAAGATTATCAGAAAGCTTATGAATACATTGATGCAAACAGGGAAATGACAATGAAAGTACTGATCGATGTAGATCCGTCGGACGATTAATAACGAGAAAACACGACATGTCGTGCGGTTTTGCAAATGTTTGAGGAATGGTTCTGAATAAATACAATGAATGAACAATTACAACATCATAATATAGGAGGAAGAATTTATGTATCTTGAGGAAATTTTTGGTTTAAAAGGTAAAGTAGCAGTCGTTACCGGTGCCGGACAGGGAATCGGACAGGTGGTTTCCATTGGCCTTGCACAAGCAGGTGCAGAAATCGTGATCGTATGCCGCAATGGTGCTGATGAGACCATTCGTAAGATCGAAGAAGTCGGCGGAAAAGCATATTACGTAAAATGTGATGTTACAGATGAAGCATCTGTTAACAGCGCAGTAGCAGAGATCATTGAAAGATCCGGAAAGATTGATATCCTGTTCAACAACGCAGGTGCATGCTACCACAAAAAAGCAATCGTTCTTGAGGGCGAAGATCTGGGCGGATTAAACGATGGTGAGGCTACTGTAGATGAGTGGCGCCGGATCCTCGATGTAAATCTTACAGGTGAGTACATCATGTCTGTAGCTGTTGCCAGAACTATGATCGAAAAGAAGATCAAAGGAAGCATCATCAACATGGCTTCCATGTCCGGTTCCATCGTTAACATTCCGCAGTGTCAGGCATCCTACAATGCTTCCAAGGCAGGCGTTATGCATATGACAAAATCTCTGGCAATCGAATGGGCAGATTACGGTATCCGCGTAAACTCCATCAGCCCGGGATACGTTGGAACTCCTATGTCCCAGCCGCCGTTCGTACATCAGGAACTTCTGGATGCATGGAATCCGCTGTTCCCGCTTCACCGCATGGCAAAACCAGAAGAGCTGATCCCGGCAATCCTGTATCTGGCTTCTCCGGCTGCAGGCTACACTACCGGAAGCGATATCATCGTTGATGGCGGTTATTCCTGTGTCTAAGTCAAACGGATATTTGCATTCTTGATCCGGCTAAAAAGCAGTAACGACAGTAACGATTATCTGTAACGGATGAGCACGAATGAAGGTGCCGCAGAATCATCAGAAAAGATGGTTTTGCGGCACCCCTTTTGTTTCGTAGATGTATTTCATGGACATGTTTCATGGCCATGTTTCGTAGCTATGTTTCATGGCCATGTTTTATTCCAGCTCGGCAAAATGGAAGGGAGCCCACTGTTTCCAGTGGACTCCCGTATGTGAATTCATTATTCTCTTTTTTACCAGTATCTTCTCGCACTTACCGGTGTTCTGTAACCGTAGCTGGAGATCGTGATACCTGTACTCGGGTTACTTGCATGTACTACCTGTCCATTTCCCATGTAAATCGTTACGTGTCCGATACCGCCGTCTCCGCTGTAGAAGAGAAGGTCTCCCGGCTGGATTTCAGAAAGGTCAACCGGTGTACCGCTTCCGGACTGTGCTGCTGCTGTACGCGGAATGCTGATACCGAAGTTTGCCATAACAGACTGTGTGAATCCGGAACAGTCAGCTCCGTTTGTCAGGCTGGTGCCGCCCCATACATAAGGATTACCTACGAACTGTGTAGCAAAGTTTACGATAGACTGTCCCAATGTGGAGGATGAAGAAGATGTATCCTCTACCGTTGAAGTGTCTGTTGTCGTATCTGTTACCTGCTGCTGTGCTGCTGCGTCTGCTTCGGCCTGAGCCTGCGCTGCTGCATCTGCCGCTGCCTGAGCCTGTGCTGCCGCATCTGCTTCAGCCTGAGCCTGCGCATCTGCTGCTGCCTGTGCATTTAAGAACTCCTGATATTCAGCCTGTGCCTGTGCTGCTGCCGCTGCTACAGCATCTGCATCTGCCTGCTGTGTCGCTGCATCTGCTGCTGCCTGTGCATCCAGATATTCCTGATATGCTGCATCAGCTTGTGTCTGTGCGTCTGCTGTCTGCTGTGCTGCTGCATCTGCGGACTGCTGCGCCTGCTGTGCCTGATATTCAGCATCCCAAGCTGCCTGCTGCTCTGCAGCCTGCTGTGCTGCAATAGCGTCAAGGTAAGCCTGCTCTGCTGCTGCCTGTTCTGCTTCCTGCTGTGCAAGATAATCAAGCCATTCCTGATCAAGTCTTGCCTGCTCCTCTTCCAGAGTCTCTGCAGTCGCATAATATGTATCGTAATCTACATAGTACGCATTGATATAACCATAACTGTCACCGCCAAGAGCAACCTTCATCCAGTCGCCTTCATACTGGACTACTTCCAGCTCATCAGAAGCGTATGCCATACCGATCTGCTCAGAATCCTCACTGGGTTCAGAACGGATGGTAAGTGCTTCCGGATATACAGTAGCTACATTGTAAGCTACCTCATCGGCAATTGCCTGTGCCTCTTCACCTGTGGCAAAGAAATCAGCATTAACATAACCTGTGGCATTACCGGACTGTACTTCGTACCAATCTCCTACCTGACTTAAAATGGTAACAGAACCATTATTATAAACCTTACCAACTACCTCGCTGTCCACACTGGCGTCGCTTCTTACATTAATATATTCCTCACACTGTGCGAAAGCGATCTGTCCGCTCATGCTTGTATCTACAACCGGCTCTTCCGGAACTGCTTCAGTCTGGACTTCTACTTCTGTAGCTTCTGTCTGGACTGCTTCTTCCTGAACTTCGCCCTGAACCGCTTCTGTTTCTTTTACAGCAGAAACAACGCCACCACTAAATCCTGCGATTGTTGTATCTTTACTTGCGAAAGCCACGGAACTCATTCCTGTAAACGTCATTCCCGTCGCCACAGCGCAAGCTGTAAACTTCAATACTCCTCTTTTCATTATTTATCCCTTCCTCCAAAACAATTACTTCATAGTTATTACAAATTTATTACATTTATTACACGCATATCATAGCAAATGTAAAATGATATGTCAAGCAAATTCAATAATTTTTTAAATATTTATTAAGTTTCTTCATAAAAAAAGGTAAGAATCCCGCTTTTACCTAAGTAAAAAGGAAATCTTACCTTCTCTTATATTCTGGTTTTTCTGCAAAAAGTCTAATTATTACTATTTAAATACCCTTGAACAGATGTAATTACGTTGGCTCCGTCGGATACAGCTGTCACAATTTGCCGTAATTGCTTCGTCCTGATGTCTCCGGCAGCAAAAATTCCCGGAATTTCCGTTTTTCCGTCCTCTGCTGCACAAATATAACCATTTGTGTCAAGATGTAATAATTCTGTAATAATTCCCGTATTTGGTATCGTGCCCACTGCGATGAACACACCATCTATGTCCAAAACCTTTTCTTCGCCGCTTTTTTTGCTGCGGATCTTCAGGCAGTCCACATGGTCTTCCCCTGAAATGGACACCACTTCCGTATCCCAGAGGAACTCCACATTTCCACATTTCTTTAACTGCTCCTGCAAAGATGCCGCTGCCCTCAGCTCGTCCCGCCGGTGTATCAAATACACCTTCTCACATCCACGGGCGAGGAACAAAGCGTCCTCCACCGCAACATCGCCTCCGCCTACTACAGCCACTGTCCTTCCTTTAAAAAAGGCACCGTCACAGGTAGCACAGTAGGAAACGCCCATACCGGTCAATTCCTTTTCCCCCGGAACCTCTAAATGGCGGTGGCGGGCTCCCATGGCAAGCACCAACGTCTTTGCACGGTACGTTTCCCCATCCGTATACACTGCCTTAATACGCCCATCCTCTTCCAATTCAATACGCGTTGCCTCTGCGTTCACAAATTCCGCTCCAAGCTTTTCCGCATGTTCCCGGAATTTCATACCCAGTTCAAATCCTCCGATGCCCGGAAGTCCCGGATAATTGTCCACTTCATACGTATTCACTACTTGTCCGCCGCTCATATATTCCTTTTCCAGAACAACCGTAGACAGCCTCGCCCTCTGTGCGTAAATAGCAGCCGCCAGTCCTGCCGGGCCAGAGCCGATAATAATTAAATCATAAACCATGTTTTACCTCCTTTGCTTCTATATAATGTAGTAACTATTCAAAGCCAAAAGCCGCATCCACGTCATGCTTGCATGGCAGTGGATGAATGACTTATTGACACGAAAAAATACAAACCTGTTATCTATATGATACTCTATTATAATTGTTTTGAAAAGAATTGACATATGAAAATCTTTCTGTTATATTAAATATAATAATAATTACTATTTTTAGGAGTTTACTATGTCTACATTAAAATACAGCAGACAACGTGAAGCAATTAAAAATTTTTTAATGAACCGAAAAGACCACCCAACAGCAGATACCATTTACACCTGCCTGCGTGAAGAGTATCCGAATATCAGCCTTGGAACAGTCTATCGCAACCTTTCCTTATTAGAAGAGATTGGTGAGATCTCAAAAATTTCTGTGGGAAGCGGGGCAGACCATTACGACGGTGATACCACCCAGCATCAGCACTTTATATGCACGCACTGCAACCAAGTTTATGATATCCAGATTAAAAATATTGATTCCATTGCAGAGGAAGCGGCAAAATCCTTCCCCGGCATTATCGAATCATACCGGGCAAATTTTTATGGGATCTGCGAAGCATGTGCCAGAAATAATATGTCATAGATTACGTATAATAATTGAAAAAAATTATCTTGACAATCCAAACATCTGATGATATATTAAAAACAGTAATTATTACTAATTTAAAAGTAAAAAATCATTTATACAGAAAAGGAGATTACTATCATGGCAAAATTTGTATGTACAGTATGTGGTTACGTTTACGAAGGAGATGCAGCTCCGGCACAGTGTCCAGTATGTAAGGCACCGGCAGAGAAATTCATCGAGCAGGCTGGCGACATGACATGGGCAGCTGAGCACGTAGTTGGCGTTGCTAAGGGCGTTCCGGAAGATATCGTTGCAGATCTGAGAGCAAACTTCGAAGGTGAATGTTCAGAAGTAGGTATGTACCTTGCAATGGCAAGAGTTGCTCATAGAGAAGGATATCCGGAAATCGGCCTGTACTGGGAAAAAGCTGCTTACGAAGAAGCAGAGCATGCTGCTAAATTCGCAGAGCTCCTTGGTGAAGTTGTAACAGACAGCACAAAGAAGAACCTTGAGATGAGAGTAGAAGCAGAAAACGGTGCTACAGCTGGTAAGACTGATCTTGCTAAGCGTGCAAAAGCTGCTAACCTTGATGCAATCCATGACACAGTTCATGAGATGGCTCGTGACGAGGCAAGACACGGAAAAGCATTCAAAGGATTACTCGAGAGATACTTTGGCTAAGCTACAAGCCGAGTAAAATGAGAATAATAGCGTCAGGCAAGTTTACTTGCGCTGGCGCTTATTATTCTTATTTTATTGGGCGCCAGCCCAACATGAGCAAGTAGCGCAGCGGATTGCGAATGGCTCGGCGTAGCTATTTAACAATAAAAACAATTTTAGGGAGGTTTTATATCATGAAAATCAGATTAGACAAAGCAATCGTAGAATTTGTACCGGAAAATCCGGCTGAAACAGCTGAACTTGAAGCATTGTGGATCAGAATGGGCAACTGCGTTGGAAACACAAAGCAGCTTGAACCAATGGGCGTTTATCAGCCTACAGAAAACAATGTGGCAAGATTCCATCTCAATGGTTTAACAGCAGAAGAAGAAAAAGCAGTTCCTGTTTTCCTTGCACCGTATGATACCGATGTATACTGTGCTACCTGCAACAAAGTTGTACACGTAAAGAAAGGCGAACAGATTCCAATCTGCTGCGGAAAATTAATGGAAATTTTGGACTAAGTTTCAAAATAGAATTTAGCCTTGTGATTAAAATTAAGAATAGTCCGCAGAAGTACGTGTTATTCTCCACGTATTTTTCTGCGGACTATTTTTATCTATATTTCATCCCTCGTCAGCTTTCGGATCCACTTTCCGTAATTTGCCTCCAAAAATGCCGGCACGCATTTAAATATCTGGTCGGCATTCAAACAGCAGACCACCACCACCGGTGACGCTTTCACCACAAAGGCCATGATCAGTGACAGAGGGATGACGATCCCCCAGATACTGATAATGTCCATTTTTACCACAAACATTGCATTTCCGCCGCCGCGGATGATGCCGTTGTTGGTGGGCATCTGATAAGACATTCCCACCGCCACAATACTTAAAATGATAAGAAATGTATTTGCCATCTCCCTAGTATTTTCAGACAGGTCATAGAGCCTGAGTACCGGTATACGCAGGAAGAAAAGAAGGATACCGCTGATGATCCCGATGACCACAAACATTTTCTGCAGGACTCTGGCATAATTCTTTACCACATCCAGATCTCCTTCTCCGATCTTTTTCCCGATCATGATCGAAGCGGTGGATGCTGCTCCCACAGGGATAGACTTCACCAATAAAAACAGTGTTGAGGCAACACTGTTTGCGGCAATAGCCGCTGCAGTCATATGGCCCAAGATCACCGTCTGCATGGCAGTATTCAGTCCCCACAGCCCTTGGACAAGCAGCATAGGAGCTGTGATCTTAATGTAATCCACGCATAACACTTTATCGAATTTTAAATAATCTTTGAGCCGGATACGAAGGTTCTTTTCTTTTTTCCGGACATAACAGATCAGGACAATGCATTCTACGATTCTGGCAACCAGCGTTCCTATGGCGGCACCTGCCACTCCAAGTTCCGGTGCTCCGAATTTTCCATATATTAATACGTAATTGATCCCGCAATTGATAAAAAATGTCTGTACAGACAGCATAAACGCGATTTTTACCATCTCTACACTGCGAAGGGTCGCCAGCAGGATCTGTGTTATGGCAAAAAACAGATAGGTAAACCGGATGATTCCCAGATACCTCACACCTTCCGCTATGATGGCTTCATCCGTGGTAAACAGCCGCAGTGCCTGAACAGGGAACAAACTCACAAGGAAAAAGAGCAGTGCACAGATGAGAAGCCCCGCCTGCATGGCAGTGGCTGCAATCCGTTTCATCGGCCCTGTCATCTTTTTTCCCCAGTATTGGCTGCAGAATATAACCAATCCATCTCCCAAAGCAAGCAAAAGCTGCTGGTAGACAAACTGGATCTGGTTTACCGCAGCAACACCTGAAAGGGAGACCTCACTGTAAGCCCCCAACATCATATTATCTGCCAGATTTACACTCAATGTGACCACATTTTGTAAAACTAAGGCTATGTAGATCATAAAAAAACTCCGGTAAAACGACCGGCCTAGTTTCATCCTTTTGTAACTTGTCCTCTCCATGACATCTCCTTATATTCCTCGATCAGCTTTTCCTTTTGCCCCCGGGTCAGCTGCTTTATGGCAGCCTCACGGCTCATGGCTTCTTCTTTCGTATCAAAACATTCATAGTAAACCAATTCCACAGGAACACGGCAGCGTGTGTACTTTCCGCCCTTTCCTTTATTGTGGGTGCTGACTCGTTTTTCCAGATTGTTGGTCCAGCCTGTATAAAGTGTCCCATCGCTGCATCTTAACATATACGTATAATTCATCGAATGACCTCTATGTAAAGGGATGGAAGACCATCCCCTATATTTAAAGCAGCCGCCGCAAAATAGTATTCCACTCCAGATCAAATCTTTGACAATCAAATTTAAAACTTCCATGTGAATTTGCGGCTGCAGGTTCTGTCTGCCCCCGATGGGGTTTCAAACAGTGATTACAGTATATTATACTCTAAAATTTCAAATTTGTGCGGGAAATCTCCCACATTCCGGCAAATCGGAAATACTGCTGCAATACCATTTCCAATCTCTTCACATTTTTCCGGATATTTACTCCAAAAACAACACCGGATCCACCGCAGTACCGTCATGGGTCATGGCGAAATACAGATTACTGCCTTCTGTACTGTAGTATTTCGTGGGTTCACTGACATAGCCGATCAGAGCTCCCGCTTCCACCACATCGCCCTCTCCTACTGCCAATTCCTTGAGCTGGCCATAAGTAAGCTTATAACCGTTTCCGATATTCACCACCACCGTGGTGCCCGTCTCTTCATCCACTGTAACAGATTCCACGATCCCTTTTGCAGAAGACAATACCTGATTGCCGGTTTCACTGCCGATGATCAGGGCCGGATTATATTTATACTGGTTTAATGTAGGGAAATAAACGCTTCCATCCATGCTGTAATCGATCAGGATCGTTCCTGCCGAGGGCCAGACTAAAGAATCCTCTTCTGTAAAATCAATTCCCTGCTCCAAAAGAACTTGTTCCGAGATCACATGATCCGCAGAAGCTTCTTCTGCAGCCTCACCTGCCTCTTCTCCATCTCCCGCGGAGGCAGCCACACCTACACTATCCTCTTCATCCTCTGTCGCCAGACCATCCTTCTCTTTCAGGCTATCCCCTGCTATCAGACCTTCCCCTGCCGCAGCCATGTTGTCCAATCCATTTTCCTGCTCCTGAAGAGTACCATCTTCCACTGCAATATTTCCGGATGCCTGCGCAATATCTTCCGTCTCACCCTCTGCAAGCGTGGGGAACAAGGATTCTTCAATATCATCTGGTGATTCTGTAATCTCTTCCTCCAGATATGCTACCTGCCCCATCTCCGTCTCCTGCTGTTCGTCCTTTGCCCTTCTGGTTTTATCTACTGCGGCAATACCTCCCAAAACCAGAATTCCTGTCATGCAAAGGCTTATGGTCCAAATACTGCTGCGCTTTGTAATAAAGTTCTTAAATGCTCTCTTATCCATATCATTTCACCTCATCATTATGATTCCTCACCGGTTTAATGATAGGATTGCCAGAAAAGCACAATTTATACAGCCTTTTTCCATAAAAAAGTATACGGCGTACACTCTCACGGCTCGAAAAAACAGCCGCAAAATAATGTAAGAGGACTTTAGAAAATTTCCTTTTCCAATTATTTTGCGGCTGCCTGTTTTTTATAAATACTTGTTCTTACTCACTCATAGAAGTAAAAGCCTTCTTCGAATGAGAAAAATTTATTATATTACTCATCAAAAGATTCCGGATCCACTTCTACTGTCACTTTGTCCAGATGCCAGATTTCATCTACATACTGCTGAATCGTACGGTCAGATGTAAACTTACCACTGCTTGCCATATTCAAGATAGCCATCTTTGCCCAGCCTGCTTCGTCTCGGTATGCTTTTTCCACACGCTTCTGTGCTTCTGCATAAGACTTGAAGTCAGCCAGGATAAAGTATGTATCAGCTCTGTCACTGCTGTTTGTATTCAGCAGGGAATCGTAGATCTCACGGAACAGCTCAGTATCTCTGGAGTATTCTCCATTGATCAGCTGCATCAGCACACGGCGGATATCCTGGTCATTGTTGAAGTAGTCTGCCGGATAGTATCCTCCTTCATTCTCATAACGGATAACTTCATCCGCGCTGAGTCCGAAGATAAATGCATTTTCTGCCCCTACTTCTTCTACGATCTCCACATTCGCTCCATCCATGGTGCCGAGTGTAGGTGCACCGTTAAGCATGAACTTCATGTTACCTGTACCGGATGCTTCCTTACTTGCTGTGGAGATCTGCTCGGAAACATCTGCTGCTGCGAAGATCAGCTCTGCGTTGGATACACGGTAGTCTTCAATAAACACAACCTTCAGCTTTCCATTGATGGACTTATCGTTGTTGATCACGTCTGCCACGCTGTTGATCAGCTTGATGGTCAGTTTTGCACGACGGTATCCTGCTGCTGCTTTCGCACCGAAGATAAATGTTCTCGGATAGAAATCCATCTCCGGATGGTCTTTGATCTGGTTGTACAAGTACATAACATGGAGGATGTTCAGAAGCTGGCGTTTGTACTCATGAAGCCTCTTTACCTGTACGTCAAAAATGGACCGCGGGTCAACATCAATGCCGTTATGCTCTTTGATGTATTTTGCAAGACGCAGCTTGTTCTGGTATTTAATATTCATGAACTCCTGCTGTGCCTTCGGGTCGTCTGCGTATACCTTCATCTTAGCAATCTGGGGAAGATCTGTGATCCACTCGTCTCCGATATGGTCTGTTACCCAGTCTGCAAGAAGCGGGTTTGCATGGAGAAGGAATCTTCTCTGTGTGATACCGTTTGTCTTGTTGTTGAACTTCTGCGGCATCATCTCATAGAAATCTCTCAGCTCCTGATTCTTCAGGATCTCTGTGTGGAGCCTTGCAACACCGTTTACAGAATAGCCTGCAACAATGGCCAGATGTGCCATTTTTACCTGTCCGTCATAGATGATCGCCATCTTGCGGATCTTCTCCTGGTTGCCCGGATATTTTCTCTGGATCTCCTGTACGAAGCGGCGGTTGATCTCCTCGATGATCTGGTAGATACGCGGAAGCAGTCTTGAGAACAGTTCGATCGGCCATTTTTCAAGTGCCTCAGCCATGATCGTATGGTTGGTGTAAGCACAAGTCTTTGTGGTGATCTCCCATGCCTCATCCCATTCCAGACCTTCCTCGTCAAGAAGGATACGCATCAATTCTGCAATTGCTACAGTAGGATGTGTATCATTCAGCTGGAATGTTACTTTCTCCGGGAATTTATGAATATCGTCATGTGTTCTCTTGAATTTAGCGATTGCTTCCTGAACACTTGCAGAAATAAAGAAATACTGCTGTTTCAGGCGGAGCTCTTTTCCTGCATAGTGGTTATCGTTCGGATAAAGCACGTCTACAATGTTCTTAGCCAGGTTTTCCTGCTCTACTGCCTTCTGGTAATCACCTTTGTCGAAGGAATCCAGATGGAAATCTGTGATCGCCTCAGCATCCCATACACGGAGTGTATTTACGATATTGTTATTGTATCCAAGAATCGGAATGTCAAACGGTATAGCTAATACAGACTGGTATCCTTCCTGAATAAAGCGGTTTCTCTTTGTCTGCTCATCATACTCTACGCGAACGTATCCGCCGAATTTTACAGTCTTTGCGTATTCCGGACGGCGCAGTTCAAATGGGTTGCCATTCTTCAGCCAGTTATCCGGAACCTCTACCTGAAAACCGTTCTCGATCTTCTGCTTAAACATACCGTAACGGTAACGGATACCGCAGCCATATGCGGAATAACCCAATGTTGCCAGAGAATCCAAGAAGCATGCTGCCAGACGTCCAAGTCCGCCGTTTCCAAGTGCAGCATCCGGCTCCTGGTCTTCGATCACATTCAGGTCAAAGCCCAGCTCATCCAGTGCTTCCTTTACTTCTTTATAAGCCGTCAGGTTGATTAAGTTGTTTCCAAGAGCACGGCCCATCAAAAATTCCATTGACATATAGTAAACTGTCTTTGGATCGTCCTTCTCATACTGCTTCTGGGTTGCCATCCAGTTGTTGATGATCTCATCTTTCACTGCGTAGGCAACTGCCTGAAACATCTGCTGCTGGTCTGCTTCCTTGATGGTCTTCCTATAGAGAGTTTTTACATTCTCCTTTACTCTCTCTTTGAAAACTGCCTTGTCGATCAATTTGTTCATGTTCCAATCCTTTTCCTTTCCATAAACTCCTCATTAAATTTTTTACACCAGTGAAGCGGATATTTGCAATCCGCTTCGTTACTTGATTTAGTTAAATCTTTTCAACACCCAGTGTTACGGCTTCCCCGTTGATGTTCCAATCCTTTACGTAACCGGATGCCTGGTCATAAAGGATCTCATCTGCCATAACATCGCTGAGAATATCCTTCTCATATTTTTTCAGGATCTGGCTGATCTTCTCATTGTCTTTTACGTAAACGCGGATTTTATCCATGACTTCAAATCCTGCCTCTTTACGCATGGTCTGGATCTTGCTGATCAGTTCGCGGACAAATCCTTCCTCAATGAGTTCCGGTGTCAACTTCGTGTCAAGGACCACTGTAATGTCGCCATTATTATCAGATACGTATCCTTCCGTCTGGGCAGCTTCGATCAACAAGTCTTCCTCAGTAAGAACGACTTCATCACTGCCGAATACAAGCTTCAGGGATCCGTTTGCCTTCAGTTCAGCCATAGCAGCGTTTCCGTCCAGCTCCGGTAATGCCTGTCGGATCTTTCCAAGAAGCTTGCCGTATTTCGGTCCTACTGTCTTTAACTGCGGCTTAAACGTATAGGAAGTGAAGCTGCTCACATCCTCTGTAAATTCCACATCCTTTACATTCAGCTCATCGCGGATAATATCAACAAAGTATTCCGGAAGTGCTTCCGGAGCTTTCACATACATCTTGGCAATAGGCTGGCGGTTCTTGATATTTGCTGCATTTCTGCAGGCACGTCCCATGACTACCACCTTCAGGACTTCATCCATCTTTTTCTCCAAGTCTTTGTCGATCCGTGATTCATCCACAGTCGGGAAGTCACACAGATGGATGCTTTCCGGTGCATTGGGATCTACCTTGCATACGATATTGCGGTAAATATCTTCTGTCATGAACGGGATCATGGGGGCAGCAGCCTTGCATACGTTCACGAGGGCTGTATATAGCGTCATGTACGCATTGATCTTATCCTGCTCCATTCCCTTTGCCCAGAAACGCTCACGGCTTCTTCTGACGTACCAGTTGCTCATGTCATCTACAAACTCCTGAAGAGCACGGGCTGCCTCCGGGATCCTGTAATTTCCAAGGTCATCATCCACCGTCTGTACCATGGTGTACATCTTGGAGAGAAGCCATTTATCCATAACCGGAAGCTGCTCATAATCCAGTGTATGCTCCATGGGGTTAAAGTTATCAATGTTTGCATAGAGGACAAAGAATGCGTACGTATTCCACAGAGTACCCATGAACTTTCTCTGTCCTTCCTGAACAGCCTTGCCGTGGAAACGGTTGGGCAGCCACGGGGCACTGTTGATGTAGAAATACCAGCGGATCGCATCTGCTCCGTAAGTCTCCAGTGCCTCAAATGGGTCTACGGCATTTCCTTTTGATTTACTCATCTTCTGGCCGTTCTCATCCTGTACGTGTCCAAGGACGATAACATTCTCATACGGCGCTTTGTTGAAAAGCAGCGTAGATTCTGCCAGCAGGGAATAGAACCATCCTCTCGTCTGGTCTACCGCCTCAGAAATGAACTGTGCCGGGAAATGTGCTTCAAAATATTCTTTATTTTCAAATGGGTAATGATACTGTGCAAAAGGCATCGCTCCTGAGTCAAACCAGCAGTCGATCACCTCAGGTACACGGTGCATCTCACCGCCGCAGTGCGGACATTTCATCGTGATCTCATCAATGTACGGACGATGCAGCTCTACGGTCTTTGCCGCCTCATTTCCGCTCATCTCATACAGTTCCTGACGGCTTCCGATGGAATGCATATGGCCGCATTCTTTACACTCCCAGATATTCAGCGGTGTGCCCCAGTAACGGTTACGGGAAATACCCCAGTCCTGTACGTTCTCAAGCCAGTCACCGAAACGTCCCTTACCGATGCTCTCCGGGATCCAGTTGATGGTATTATTGTTTGCGATCAGGTCATCCTTTACGGCTGTCATCTTGATGAACCAGGACTCTCTCGCATAATAGATCAGCGGTGTATCACAGCGCCAGCAGTGCGGATACTCATGCTCAAACTTCGGAGCGTCGTACAGCTTGCCCTCTTTCTCCAGATCCACAAGGATAGGCTTGTCAGCGTCTTTCACAAATAATCCTGCGTAAGGAGTCTCCTCCGTCATCTTACCTTTTCCGTCTACAAACTGTACAAAGGGAAGGTCGTAATTGCGGCCGATCCGTCCGTCATCCTCACCGAATGCAGGTGCGATATGGACGATGCCGGTACCATCTGACATCGTTACGTAATCATCGCAGGTAACAAAGTGTGCTTTCTTGCGCTGTCTCTGTGCGGACTCCCCTGCACATGCAAACAGCGGCTCATACTCTTTATATTCCAGCTCCTTGCCTTTGTATGTCTCAAGGACCTCATAAGCTTTTTTGCCTTCTTTTTCGTCTCCAAGCTTTCCAAGGACCGTATCAAGCAGCGCTTCTGCCATATAATAAGTATATCCGTCAGCTGCTTTTACCTTGCAGTATGTCTCCTCCGGGTTCACACAGAGGGCAACGTTGGAAGGCAGTGTCCAGGGGGTGGTGGTCCATGCAAGAAAGAATGCATCCTCGTCCTTTACTTTGAAGCGGACGATGGCAGAACGCTCTTTTACAGTCTTATAGCCCTGTGCCACTTCCTGTGCAGAAAGAGGCGTACCGCAGCGCGGGCAGTAAGGAACTACCTTAAATCCTTTATAAAGGAGCTTTTTGTCCCAGATCTGTTTTAACGCCCACCACTCAGACTCAATATAGTCATCATGGTATGTTACGTAAGGATTGTCCATATCCGCCCAGAAACCGACGGTACTGGAGAAATCCTCCCACATGCCTTTATATTTCCAAACACTCTCTTTACATTTATCAATAAACGGAATCAGGCCGTACTCTTCAATCTGTTCCTTTCCGTCAAGCCCAAGAAGCTTTTCTACTTCAAGCTCTACCGGAAGTCCGTGGGTATCCCAACCGGCCTTTCTCGGAACCATTTTCCCCTTCATGGTCTGGTAACGCGGGATCATATCCTTGATAACACGCGTCAGCACATGCCCGATATGGGGTTTGCCGTTTGCTGTTGGCGGTCCGTCATAAAATGTGTATGTTTCCCCGTCTTTCCGGTTCTCCATACTTTTTTCAAAAATCTTATTCTCTTTCCAGAATTTCTCTGTCTGCTTTTCTCGCTCGACAAAGTTCAGACTGGTAGGTACTTTATCGTACAACATAGTCTGCCTCCTTCAACAGTGGTCTGTCTTCTCTATACCATACGTACCGAATGGTATACTCTGTTCAATATACACATTTTATAATTATAACGTACCCTTCCTTACATTGTCAATTTATGAAACGTGGAAAATACGTAAAGTTCGTTGATTTTTTAGTCTAAAAACACTATAATCAAAGAAAATATTAAGAAAGAGAGTGGTTTTCCATGCGGGATTTTTTTAACTTTGACAACGCATTTTTCCGGGCACTTTCCCGGGTCGCAGACCTGATTATTTTAAATATCGCATTTATCCTATGCAGTATTCCCATCTTTACCATCGGTGCTTCCATGACCGCCATGTACTATGTCACATTAAAAATGGCAGAAAATGAAGAGGGCTATGTACTTCGGACCTTCTGGAAATCCTTCCGCCAAAACTTCAAGCAGGCCACTTTGATCTGGCTTGGGATGCTGGCAGCCGGATGTGTTCTGGTACTTGACGTGCTGATCTTAAATGGTGCTGGAAGCTCCTTTGCAAAAATATTCCTGATCCTCATTTTTGCCACCATAATCGTGTACAGTATGGTGCTCTTGTACGTATTTCCGCTGCTTTCCAGATTTGAAAACAAGATACTGACCACCGTCCGCAATGCCTTTATCATATCTCTGGCAGATTTCCCGCGTACGCTGGCCATGCTGATTATCATAGTGGCTGCCGTACTCCTGACATTATGGAACGGATATACGTTCTGGTATGGGCTACTGGTTTGGATCCTGTGTGGTTTTTCTGCCATTGCATATTTAAATTCCTGGCTGTTTTTCCGCAAAATATTTAAAAAATATACTCCGCAGGAAGAAGAGGAAGAAGTGACAGAAGAATAGACAATAGCGATATAGAAAACAGAAATTTAGAAAACAATTTAAAAGCTGAGGCAAAACGGAGGATCCATCCTCTGTCTTGCCTCAGCTTATTTTTTATACCCAAACCCTTTTATATACATTCCATATCCTGTCTACCTGAGTACTGGTAACCTTCGATAGTGCTGTCACCATCGCATTGTATGTCTCCGGCCTTTCTGCCTTCAGTGCTGCCGGATTTAAGGTGTACTGCTTAAAGGATTCTGCAAAATACTCAGAACTGCTGGAAAGTACGTAAGCCTTATTGCTGGCTGTATACTTTGACCGTTCCCTTGCATAGATGCCTTTGAACTCAGAAGATAGATCATAATTTCCGGCAACAAATGCAACAAAATGTCCCAGCTCATGGTATACGGTATCATCTGCTTTTCTCAATGTGATCGCTCTGGTCCTTGCATCAAATAAGCCTGAGTAGGAAACTCCTGAGTTTACTGTGATGGTAAATCCAAGCTG
>JALFIB010000020.1 GCA_022776305.1 Lachnospiraceae bacterium | reverse complement strand
CTATCTTCTCTTCCAAAAAAAGAAAGAAGAAAGCAAAAAAGGGATCCTTCTTTACTCCCTCGTTCTCCTTCTTGTGTTTTTCCTGCCTTTTACTGCCATCATCATCCGGGCCTGTATCGGCGAAGATGTCTATTGGCGTGTCTTATGGCTTTTACCAACGATCCCGCTGATTGCCCTTGCTGCCTCAGACTTTCTCCGGAAGCGCAAGACAAAAATCACAAAAGGAGTGCTCCTTCTTGTCTTTTGCGTTATCATTGCCTGCTGCGGTGAAGGAATGTTTTCCGCAAACAATTATATCCTATCTGATAATCCGCAAAAAGTCCCAAGCGAAGTAGCTTATTTATGTAACCTGATCCATGAAAAAGCGGCTCAGGACGGAATCTCACAAGTGCGTCTTGCTACGGATGACCACCTTGCTACCTATGCAAGAGTATACGATCCTTCTATCCTTATGCCATACGGAAGACGGGCAAAAGGGGCAATGGGAAAAGTAAGCAACCTGCTATACGAACAACTCAATTCCGAAAATCCGGATTACAGTAAGATTGCACTGGCAGCCAAAAAGAAAGAATGTAATTTTATCATTGCAAAAGTCAGCGATCCATCTTATCTGGCTAATTTTGCAGAATATGGCTATACAAAGATCGGAGAATTACACGTTTATACGGTTTTCCAGCTCACGGACCCGTAATATTTATATCCATTGGATCCGTGAAGTTCATTTGCCGGGCAAACCCTATGTCTGGCTATTGGGTATGGGAAGATGTAGCACGAGAATGATGATATAGAAAGGATTTTATATGGCTAATTTTTGTCTTATCGTCCAATATGACGGAACACGGTACAACGGCTGGCAGCGTCAGGGCAATACCCCAGACACCATTCAGGAAAAACTGGAGCTGATTCTGGAGCATCTCTATGGGCAGCCCGTTGAGGTCAACGGCTCCGGACGCACCGATGCCGGTGTCCACGCACTGCATCAAGTGGCAAATTACCGGGTGCCAAGGCTGCTGAGCAAATATTCCTGTCAGGAGATCCAGTCCTACTTTAACCAGTATCTTCCAATGGATATCCGCGTCCTCTCTGTACAAAAAGCAGATGACCGGTTCCATGCCCGTTTAAATGCTTCCGGAAAATTGTACGAATACAAGATCGACTGCGGGGATGTGGCAAATGTCTTCCAGCGCCGTTACCTTTACCGGGTGGAAGAACCGCTGAATATCCCAAATATGGAAAAAGCTGCCTCCTACTTGGTGGGCACACATGATTTTAAAAGCTTCTGTTCCAATAAACACATGAAAAAATCCACGGTACGCACCATCTATGATATCTCTTTTGAATTAAACGACGGTATTTTATCGATCCGCTACCGCGGAGACGGATTCCTTTACAATATGGTGAGGATCCTCACCGGTACGCTGCTGGAAGTAGGAATGGGATACCGCCTGCCTTCCCAAATGACTTCCATACTGGAAGGGCTTGACCGGACACTGGCAGGATTTACCGCCCCGCCTCAGGGATTATTCCTCGTGGAAGTCTATTATCCGGAAGAAGTCCTCGGATAGACCGCAGTCCCCGGCGGGTCGCAGAGGCACGCAGATGAAGGCTCCTTTGGAGCGCGCGCCCGCGGCAAGTACGCCGGTGGCATACTTGAACCATAGATTTAAACAGCTGCCAGAGAAACCATTTGATTTAAACCAGATTCTTAAGCAGCTGCCAGAGGGACGATACCGGCAAACCTACCACATTATAATAATCCCCTTCGATATGGCTGATATACTTTTTCCCGAAAGGATCCTGAATGCCGTATCCTCCTGCTTTTCCTTCCCATCCGCATTTTCTGTCTTCTTCTTTTTCCCCGATGCCAGAAATCTCTTTTGCCGTAAGGTAATCCTCTATCTCCTGATCTGTCATGGGATAGACATGTACTTTTGTCTCACAGGAAAAAGTGTGCTTTTTTATTTCTTTTCCCTTTTCCACTTCTACCACCGTGACCCCCGTAAATACCGAATGAACATCTCCTTGTATCCCTTCCAGCATCTTCCGTGCGTCCTCTTTATCTGACGGCTTCCCCAAAATATGGCCGCTGTGGAACACGATCGTATCTGCACCTATCACAATGGCATCTGTCAAGGTTTCTGCGATCTTCCCTGCTACTTCCCCAGCTTTTTGCTGTGAAAGCTCTTCCACTACTTCCGCCGGATCCTGTTTCGTGATGATCTCATCACCTTCGCTGGGAATGACCTCAAACTCCACCCCCAATTGTGTTAACAGTTCACGTCTTCTCGGTGACGCTGATGCCAGAATAATTTTTTTCATATGATCCTCCTATCTTTCCTCTAGACATTCTTCCCGGAAAATGATAATTTATATAAGGTTTTTTTGAATTTAAATTTCAAACCGGAAAGGACATACTCTTATGTTTCTCATTATTGTAAACCAAATCATAAAAATGCTTCTTTTGATGTTGGTAGGATGGCTTTGTTACCGCTTAAAACTCATCGACGAACAGGGCAACAAAACATTGGCTAACATACTGCTGATGGTCATCAATCCCGTCTTGGCAGTGACAGCATTGCAGACGGATTATAATTCCCATCTCGTATCCGGCCTTCTCATGGCCTATCTGCTGGCAGCGATCACGCAAGTTGGCGGCATCCTGATTTCCACAGCTTTAGTAAAGAAAGCAGGAAATCCCGATTACGCCATTGAGCGCTTCTCCTGTACTTATGCAAACTGTGGCTTTATCGGAATCCCGCTTATCCAAAGTGTTCTGGGCAATGAAGGCGTCCTTTACCTCACCGCCTACATCACCGTATTCAATCTTCTCACATGGACACAGGGCGTAGCACTGATGACCGGAAAGACCAGTAAAAAAGACATCAAAAAAGGGCTTCTCTCTCCTATGATCATCGCCTGTGTACTGGGCCTTATCCTATTCTTCGGCCGCATCCGTTTTCCGAAAGTCCTTGCTGATACTTTGGATTACATCGGCGGAATGAATACCCCCCTTGCCATGATCATTGCAGGAGTTTCCGTAGCCCAGACAGATCTTTTGAAAATGCTCCGGAACAAAAGCGTTTACTTTGCATCTTTTATCAAATTGTTGGTGGTGCCGGCTTTTGCCCTCTGCATCCTGACGCTCTTTCATGTGGACAAGACGGTTGCTTATACGATCCTCATCGCTTCCGCCTGCCCGGCAGCTGCAACGTGTACCATGTTTGCCCTGCGGTTCCAGAAAAACTACCGTTACGCTTCCGAGATCTATGCCTTCTCAACGATCTGTTCTTTGGTTACGATACCATTGTTCGTATACGCAGCAGAGCGCCTTCTCGTCTAAGACGAAAGGCGCTCCAATCATTTCTATTGTCTGATATAAATCCCTTGGGACTCAATAAAATCATCTAAATCGGCTATAGTCTCCTCGGCCCATGTCTCACTGACATCTGCTTCTGGCTGCCCGATTTCTTGTTCCTTCCGGCCATTTTTCTCATCGATCACGCGGTTTTCTTGTTCTTCTTGTCTTGTGTCCTTTAAATCTGCCATATTGCCCGCCTCCAATCAATTTTTCATTTCATTAATCGTTTCCTTTCCAGAAGCCTTCCTGTCCAAGCTCAGTCATACGTACGCGGTCTTTAAACTGGAGCTCCGGGTTCTTAATGCTGACCCTTGTGCCTCCGGGCACAGAAGAAGTAATAAATGCATTCGATCCAATAATTGCCCCTTCTCCGATCACGGTATCACCGCCAAGGATAGATGCACCGGAATAAACAGTAACATTGTCTTCCAAAGTAGGATGACGTTTTGTATTGCGTAGGTTCTGTCCCCCTCTTGTGGAAAGAGCACCTAAGGTGACGCCTTGGTAAATTTTCGCCCCTGTACCGATTTCTGTGGTCTCACCCACTACCACACCGGTACCGTGGTCAATAAAGAAGTAGCTTCCAATGGTAGCTCCCGGATGGATATCGATCCCCGTCAGATTATGGGCGTACTCTGTCATGATCCTCGGAATCAACGGAACTCCCAAAACATGGAGTTCATGTGCGATGCGGTTCACCGTGATGGCAAACACACCGGGATAAGAAAAAATAACTTCATCGGTGTTAAATGCTGCCGGGTCTCCGTCGTATGCCGCCTGAACATCAGTAGCTAAAATAGCACGCAGGAAAGGAATCCGTTTTAAGAATTTCCTGACGATCTCTTCTGCCTGCTCTTTAGCAGCTTCTTCACTTTCCGGGGCATTCTCCGAGTGGAAAAGCGCCCTGCACACCTGTTTTGTAAGGCGGTACTGGATATCTTCCAACAGCTCGCCAATGTGGTATTCGATGGAACTTTCATTCAGATTCTTTGTCTCAAAAAATCCCGGGAAAACAACACACCGTATCTTTTCCAATATGTCGATAATAATATCGCTGTTTAACCTGTGCTTTTTATTAATATTACATATCTCGGGATGTTCTTGATAACTATTCAGGATCTCTCCCACCAAATCGTCCATTTCTTTCTTTCCTGAGCCTATCATTCTAGCTCTCCTTTTCTATTATCAGTCTATTATAGTTCTATTCGGTTCAATATGCCATGTTGCAGATCTGGTAAAGCATATCTTCCGTCACATGATACGGGACATTCTTCAGCTTATTCTCATTGGACATCATCCCCCTGACGGCCTTTGTCACAAGCTCCTCGTCCACTGACATCGGCCCCAGAAGATTGTGTATAAATGCCGCAAAATACTGGATGTCCGGAAATCCCGCTAACGCCAGCACCTTCCTTCGAACCAGCGGATCAGCTGATGCAAGATAGCCCGGCAGGAAATATCCCACTGCCTTTCCGTGGGGAATTCCTTTTTCGTAGGTCAGGTAGTAGCTCAGCCCGTGGGGAAGCGCCGTCCCCGTATGGGAAATAGCCATGCCTGCAAGAGTGGAAGCGAAAAGAAGCTTATCACATTCCTCCGCTGTAATGTCTGCTCCGATCAGTACATTCTTTGCGCTGCTCCAAACGCCCATGCCGTACTCACAAAGCATACGGCTGAACTCTGTGGCATTGGCATTGATATAGCTTTCTATAAAATGCCCCAGGGCATCCACGGAAGTGTTTACCAGAATATCCCGCCTAGCCCCCAATAAATACTTTCCGTCTACCAGTGCATATACCGGGTAGATCTTATGGGGAAGGCTGGCTTTTATCCGCTCTGCATGGACCGTCAAGATCGCATAAGGGGTAGCCTCGGACCCTGTCCCGCAGGTAGTAGGCACTTCTACGACAGGAAGCGCCGTATCGTCCCCTTTTTCGTAAAGAAAATCCGCACCTTTCTCCTTGTGGGCGATCATCAAAGCCACTGCCTTTGCGGAATCCATAGGCGAGCCTCCGCCGATCCCGATCACAAAATCCACATTTTCCTTTATACCGTAATCTCTGACTTTCATCACCATTTCAACAGAAGGATTCGCCTCTGTCTCATCAAAAACACAGTACCCTGTCCCCTGTGATTCCAACACCTCTTTCACATCCGAAAGGGATCCGTTTACGGCAGAGCTTCTTCCCGTCACGATCAGGGCCTTCTTGCCCAGCCGTGCCCACTCTTCTCCATGTTTTTTTACACAGTCCCTTTCACTGTAAATCTTGGTCGGCATATAAAAATACATATTGATTCCCCCCGCTGCAGAGCTTATACCTATTCTTCCTCTGCTTATACTTTTTTCGGCCGCTCACCTACTTGAGCCTCTTCCGATTACTCTTTCGGCTACTCACCTACTTGCGCCTCTTCCGATTGCTCTTTCAGTTGCTCACCTACTTGCGCCTTTTCTGGCTATTCTTCCACCCGCTCTGCCTCCGGGTGTTCTGCTTCCACTGCCTCTTCTTCATCATCCGCTTCGACCGATCCGTCGTTTTCTTCGACAGCGGTCTCTTCACTCCCTTCGGCAGGCTGTGCCTCCGTTACGTCCTCTGCATCTACCACAACAGCATCTTCAAAATCTTCCGTATCTACCACCTCCGGCATCTTGTTGCCGCAGTTGGAACAAAAACGCTCTCCTTGAGGTACTTCCGTATTACAACACGGACAGAGCACAACGCCTTTTACTGTGCGCACCTGCTCCTTGATCTGCCCGATCAGTTCTATTTTTTCTGTAATGGTACGGATCTCCGTCTCAAATCCTTCAAAAGGTGCTTCTTTATACTGCTCATATAATTTCTTTCCCATCTCCAGATAGAGTTGGTTCACCTGTTTCTTTGCATCACTGATCTTTCCGTTCAGTATTCTGACTTCATTCATTTTCTGAACTTCTTCCACTGTGTTTTTGCTGAATTTTTTCACCTTTTTGCTGATCTCATCAAAATTCATAAAAATACCCCCCTTTTTCGTGCAGGAAATCCCTGCATAAATCAATTCAGTATTATTATTCATCTTAAAAGAATGGATTCAAAATGTCAACTTGAATCAAAAATGTTCAGGAAAATTTAATTAAGCGTTCAGCTTTTCTTGACACATGATCAAACAGAGAATAAAATTTTTTCATGAAATTATATACGAGGTACTGACTGTGATGAAAAACAAAATACGCGGAAACTATAACCATACTCTTTACGCCTGCTTTACCGGATACGTGATTCAGGCTATTGTAAATAATTTTGTACCGCTCCTCTTCTTGACTTTTCAACGAGAATTCGGCATTTCCCTTGAGAGGATCGCATTGCTGATCACATTTAATTTTGGGGTACAGCTTCTCATCGATTTCCTGGCTGCCGGATTTGTAGATAAAATAGGATATCGTGCTTGCGTCGTGGCTGCCCAGTTATTTTCCTGCAGCGGACTTATCTCGCTTTCTTTTTTGCCGAATTTAATGCCGGATCCTTTTATCGGACTGGTCATTTCAGGTATTATATATGCTATCGGGGGCGGGCTTATTGAAGTCCTGATCAGCCCTATTGTGGAAGCCTGCCCCACCAAACGAAAAAAAGCAGCTATGGGACTGCTTCATTCTTTCTACTGCTGGGGACATGCATCTGTTATTTTGCTGTCAACACTGTTTTTTATCGTATTTGGCATTCAGAATTGGAGAATCCTCGCATGCATATGGGCGATCGTACCCCTTTTTAATGCGCTGTATTTTACTCAGGTTCCTATTACTGCACTAAATGAAAATGGCGGCGGAATGTCCGTGAAGGAATTGATCCGCAGCCATACCTTCTGGTTTATGGTGATTTTAATGATCTGCGCCGGAGCCTGTGAGCAGGGTATCAGCCAGTGGGCTTCCGCTTTTGCAGAAGCAAGCTTACATGTATCAAAAACGCTAGGAGACCTTGCCGGCCCTTGCGCCTTTGCTATTTTGATGGGCATTTCCCGTGTGGTGTACGCCAAATTCAGCGAACAGATCTCCCTGTATAAATATATGCTCTGCTGCGGCGTCCTCTGCCTGATCAGCTATTTACTGGCATCCCTGTCTTCTTCCCCTATACTGGGACTTTTCGGATGTGCCCTTTGCGGCCTCTCTGTGGGTGTTATGTGGCCGGGAACCTTTAGTTTGTCCTCCCGGAGTATCCCTTGTGGCGGAACTGCCATGTTTGCTTTTTTAGCCCTTGCAGGCGATGTTGGATGTGCCAGCGGTC
>JALFIB010000050.1 GCA_022776305.1 Lachnospiraceae bacterium | reverse complement strand
ATGCGGCGAATCTGGAGTACAAGCTTCTTTTTATTGATGTCGATATCAAGATGGAGGCACTTGGATCCACCAATATGATCAAGACTATAGTTACCTGCGAAGGAATGATGGAGCTTGAGCGTAAACGAATGCAGCCATTTCAGGGAGTTGTATATGCCAGGCTGCTCTGTCTGGGCAATGGAACGCTGAAAGCCCTGCATGATAAGAGTATGGGATTTTACCGAAGACAGATCATCATTCAGACGAAGAACAAACCGGCAAAAAGAGTCGATGATCCCTATCTGAAGGACAAGCTGATCAAAGAGATTCCCGGAATTCTCCTCTGGTGCGTAGAGGGATTGATGCGACTGGTTAAGAACAATTATAAGTTTACGATCAGCGAGAAGTCACAGAATCTCAAAGCACAGTATATGGAGGATGACAACAGCGTCAAAGCCTTCTTTGAATCGGAAGGTTATATCGAATTTAAGCCCGACGAGAAATGCTCAACGCTGGTTCTTTATAAGGTATATAGCCGCTGGTGCTATGATAATGCAATCAAACCGTCAGCAACAGCAACATTTACTCAGTACCTCAGCGATAATGAGGCAGAGCTTAATCTCAAAAAAGATAAGAATGTAACAATAGCGCCTAACAAGAGAGTCCGAGGCTATAAGGGCATTTGCGTAGCCGGAGGCCTTGGCGCAGATTTTATTACGCTTCCAGATGACTACCCTACTCCCTTCGATGATTGATGAGGCACCTGGGCGGGCAGAAAGAGGAATAATCTTTTTGCCTGCCTGGGTGCTTTTTCTTTTTTTGCAAAGTTGAAATTTGATGTCTCAACGCCTCAAATATGTTTTAAGAGTAGGAATTAGTTTGGATTTTAAATCTGAGTAATGCCTCATGGACGCCTCAGGATATGCTGTTGTTGTCGAGCAAATAATCACCACAAAAGTAGAAGAATTGACAAAGTTCGGATAAACGTATATACTGTATAATAGTATATTGTTTTATGTGTGGATTCGAAAAAGAGGTAAATATATGAACGAATACATGACAGTAAAAGAAGCATCAATGAAGTGGGGAATATCAGAACGACAGGTTCAGGTGTTGTGTCGTAGCGGTAAAATAGACGGGGTCTCCAAATTAGGAAGAAACTGGCTGATACCTATTGATGCTGAGAAGCCTGTAGATAAGAGGATAACATCGGGCGAATATAAAAACTGGCGTAAGAAGAATGAAAATATTGAGGAAAGTGATGTTTGGTAGGTCGTAGGGAGGTGAGCATATGGGGCTGTTTTTTAATAAACAGCAAATGCAGATAGCTGATAGCATTCTTCCTGATGCAGCAAAACAGGAAATAATGGCGAGTCGACTGCCTCAGTTGAATACAGATCGTGTCTTTCTGAAAAAGGGAGAGATTTGTTCTTACATTGACAAGGCGATATTGAATGTCAAAGTTAAGAAGAAAATAGTGAAGCATGTTGGTCATAGTTCTCCAGGTTTGTTCAAAGGAACACGAATTAATACTGGATTTTCAAAACCTGATGAATATACAGAAACCAAGCAACAGAAAGGAATCCTATATATTACTAATAAAAGGGTAATCTTTCAGGCTGGTGAAAATGCATTTGATAAGCAACATCGATATTTGAGTTCGATTGAGCCATATTGTAATGCAGTAGTGCTTCAATATGGACAGACTACATATGAACTAATCGTTCCAGACGGTTCCATAGTGAATCATGTCTTAAAACTCGTAAATACTTAGTGAGGTGAGATGATGAAATTTCCAGAGGCAAGGATTGTTCTTTGCAAATGCCAGGAAGGACGTAGATTGTTCGGCATTCGTATGGAACAATGCGAGAATTATTGGAATGCAACATGGGCATTCCCAATTAAAGAATCTTCTGCAAAAAGAGAAAATTATGATGAAACAGAAATAACCGGCGGAGTTAGATTCCTCGATGAATTCCCCGGCTGTCCTTATTGTCACACACATAAGTTTGTTGTATGTGGTACATGCGGAAAGCTGAATTGTAATCCTGGAATTAAAGGAATGTTTAGTTGTGAGTGGTGTGGAGCTCAAGGAGAGCTTGGTGGCTATGACGGTGCTGGTATCAAATCAGGATGTGATTTATAAGGAGGCGGATATTAGATGGATGGTCAATTAAAAACAGGATCAACACTGACATCTGAATGTGGAAATATATATAAAGTTGTCAGGATGCTTGGTGCAGGTGGACAAGGTGAGGTTTACGATGTTACATGCAACAATAAACACTACGCCTTGAAATGGTATTTTAAACATACAGCTACACCGGAGCAAAAAAAGATATTAAATAAACTGGTTGAAAAAGGAAAACCGGATGATTCCTTTCTGTGGCCAGAGGATCTTGTGTTCCAGAAAGAAGGAGAACCCTTCGGTTATATCATGCCGCTTCGTTCGAAAGAATATAAAAGCATCATTGATCTTATGAAGCGCAGAGTAAATCCGTCGTTCTATAATTTGGCCAGAGCTGCTTATAATCTGGTAAAAGGATACCAGAAATTACATGGAGCCGGATATCAATATAGAGACATTTCTTTTGGAAATGTATTCTTTAATCCTGATAATGGCGATGTAAAGATTTGTGACAATGATAATGTTACCCCGAATGGAGCCAAGGAAGGTGGCGTGTACGGAACACCTCGTTTTATGGCTCCGGAAATTGTTCGAGGAGAGGCAAAACCATCTAGAAATACTGATCGCTTTTCTTTGGCAGTACTGCTCTTCTATATGTTCATGGTTAATCATCCATTAGAGGGAGCTGAGGAGGCTAAAATTAAATGCATGGACATTCATGCGATGAACAAACTTTATGGAACTAATCCGATCTTTATTTATGATCCGGATAATACGAAGAACAGACCAGTTCCGGGATATCATGATAATGCCATTATTTATTGGGAGATGTATCCTCAATATTTAAAGGATCTGTTTATCAAATCGTTTACTGTGGGACTCAATGAACCGGCAAAGCGTGTAACAGAAAAAGAATGGCAGGATGCAATTGCGAAGATGATGTCAGGTATTGTTATTTGTCCGGATTGTGGTGCAGAAGTGTTCTTCGATGACGCAAAGGATCTGGCGGGTCATGTTTGTTGGAACTGCAGTAAAGTAGTAAAGATTCCGTCACGTATTGTGCTTGGAAAGAAAAAAATTAAGGTCCCGATCACCTCCGATACAAAGTTGTATTCACATCATATCAATGAAAATTACGATATGGATACGATTGTTGGTGAAGTAGCAGTAAATCCAAAGAATCCATCTCTTTGGGGTAT
>JALFIB010000291.1 GCA_022776305.1 Lachnospiraceae bacterium | reverse complement strand
GCACGTACATGGGGTGAACAATGGATTTTATCCACTGGGTTCCTGCACCATGAAGTATAATCCAAAGGTCAATGAAGAAGCAGCCGCTCTTTCAGGCTTTACAAAGATCCATCCACTCCAGCCGGAGTATTCCGTACAAGGCGCACTGGAAGTGATGGAACGCACAGAAACCATGCTCTGTGAGATCACAGGAATGGATGCTATTACACTGCAGCCGGCGGCAGGTGCCCACGGAGAATTTACCGGTCTTTTGCTGATCAAAGCATACCACGATGACAGGAAGGATACGAAGCGGACGAAGATCATCGTTCCGGATTCTGCCCACGGCACAAATCCGGCCAGCGCAGCTATGGCTGGATTTGAAGTAATCAGCATCCCCTCCGGTCCCGATGGCTGTGTGGATCTGGAAAAACTGCGTGAAGCAGTAGGTGAGGATACCGCCGGACTGATGCTCACAAACCCCAATACAGTGGGTCTTTTTGATAAAAATATTTTGGAGATTGCATCCATCATCCATGAAGCCGGCGGGCTCATGTATTATGACGGGGCAAACTTAAATGCGGTGATGGGTGTTGTAAGGCCGGGAGACATCGGCTTTGATGTGGTCCACCTGAACCTGCATAAAACCTTTTCCACACCCCATGGAGGCGGGGGACCGGGAAGCGGACCGGTTGGCTGCAAATCCTTCCTTAAGAGGTTTTTGCCGGGGAAACGTGCCGTCCGTGTATCAGAAGTGCAAGAAAGCTATGTTTTTGAACGTTCCTGCCAATCGGTAGGTGACGTAAAAGCTTTTTACGGCAACTTCCTTGTGGTGGTAAAGGCTATGACATACCTTCTGATGCTGGGCAAGGAAGGCATTCCGGAAGCATCAAAGAATGCCGTGCTTAACGCAAACTATATGATGGAAAAATTAAAAGATATCTATCCTATGGCATATAACGAAACCTGTATGCATGAGTTTGTCATGTCCCTTGAAAAGATGAAACATGAGATCGATGTTTCTGCAATGGATATTGCAAAAGCGCTGTTAGATTACGGGATCCATCCGCCTACCATGTACTTCCCGCTTATCGTCCATGAGGCATTGATGATTGAGCCCACGGAGACAGAGAGCAGGGAGACCCTGGATGAAGTGATCGCTGTTTTCAGGGAGATCTGTGAAAAAGCGAAGGCAGATCCATCCTCCATGCATGAGGCACCGGTCAGCACTTACGTACGCCGTCTGGATGAGGTCCGCGCTGCACGTAAACCGGTACTGCGCTACGAGTTCTGATTTTGAAAAATACTGGATAGCTGGAGGCACAAGATGATTACAAAGCTTAGTACGTATATTACAAAAAATACAATTCCTTATAAAAATCTGGCCATGGAGGAATATCTTACCATGCATGTACAGCCGGGGGAGTGTATCCTTTTTCTGTGGCAAAACCGCCACACAGTGGTGATCGGGAAAAACCAGAACTGCTGGAAAGAGTGTAAGGTAAAAGAATTGGAAGCGGACAACGGAAATCTAGTGCGCCGGCTTTCCGGAGGAGGAGCAGTCTACCATGATCTGGGCAATCTGAATTTTACATTCTGCGTCCGGAAAGAAGATTATGATGTGGACAGACAACTGGCAGTCATTATAGAGGCAGCCCGCATGTTTGGGATCCATGCTGAGAAAACAGGACGGAACGATGTTACCGTAGAGGGAAAAAAGTTTTCCGGCAATGCTTTTTATGATTCCAACGGTTTCTGCTACCACCATGGGACGCTGCTCCTTTCTGTAGATAAGGAAAACATGTCAAAATACCTAAATGTATCGAAGGAAAAGCTCCAGACAAAGGGAGTTTCCTCCGTGCGCTCAAGAGTAGCGAATCTTCAGGAGTTTAACCCGGATGTAAATGTGGAACGGATGGAGGAGAACCTGATCGCGGCTTTTGGAAAAGTATACGGCCTGAAAACAGAAGAGATACCGGAAGAACGGTTTGACTGTGAGGCAATTGAAAAAGGGGAAGAGCGTTTCGCCTCCTGGGAATGGAAATACGGGAGAAAAATCCCCTTTGAACATGAGAT
>JALFIB010000288.1 GCA_022776305.1 Lachnospiraceae bacterium | reverse complement strand
GCCCAGTCGTGGCAGCCTGTGTAAGGTTCTGTCACGTAAAGACCTGACTGCCACCTTGCGGGAATCCCGGCCATCCTGCAAAGGGTAATAAAAAGAAGCGCCTGAACGCCACAGTCTCCCTTTAAGTTTACGGCTGCATATTCTGAAATATTTTCAATGCAATAATATTCCCGCATAAAGGAATACATCACATGGGTCGTCACATAATCATAGATCTTTCTGGCTTTATTCACAGGATTCTTTTCTCCCTGTAGGATCTCCTCTAAAAGAGAACGAAGATATGGCGTAAATACCATATGAGGTGATTGCTCCTCCGTATAAAAGGTCGGCTGTGCCAGAGAAGCTTTCGCCGGATCCAGTTCTATGTAATCCACATGGTTGATATACTCGTACTCTATCTCGACTTTCTCCCCTGCGTTTAAAACAGTTTCAAAATAGGCAGTCCGCTGAGGAGCTTCGGATGGTGCCAAGGAAGTCACTTCCGGAGCTGCTTTTAAAATCCGGAAACCGCTGATCTGTTTACAATCTTTAGGGATGGGCAGATGGATACGCGCCTTTTCGCCGGGGCGCTCATACTCTTTTGCAGGCTTGATGGATACCCGAAGCCGGATCCTGACTGTCCGCCCGCCCTGTTCTTTCATCAGACGCACATTTTTATTTAAGAGATCCTGTTTTTTCTCAGCTTCTTCCTCTTCGTCAGGATGGATACAGCGAGCTTCATAATCTGGACGTGTCTTGATCAGGTTCTCAAAAAAGCGGTTCTGGAAAAATACTTTCCCATTTTTGTAGATCCAGTCCGCTTCCCCGGTCTCTTTTAGCTTCACAAGCTCTTCTTCCTGATAATCCTTGATATTTTCAGCCATGATTCCGGACGCAGTTTGAAAATCATAGGGGTATTCTGAATCACCCATGATTTCCAAAATCTCTTTTTCCATAGCAAGCCTTTCTCGCATGATTTGAGAAGTTTTCTCCAGCCCCATCAAATAATCGATCATTTTCAAGGCACCCTCATAGTCGCCATACATTTTCATTCTCAACACCGATTCTGGAAGAGGAATGCTCAAATATTTTAAATCCCGTTTCATTACAATTCTCCTTTTTTATTTTTCTTTTTTCTTTTTTGTTTTACTTTTGACTTTACTTTTACTTGCATCTTTCTGTTTTCACTTCTTCTGCCTCATCTATTATCCTTTATCCTTTTTATCTTCCAAACTACATTGGGCTTTTTCCGCAGTCTTTTATTTTCCATTTACATCGGAACTTTTCCGCGGTCTTTTATTTTCCATTTACATTGAGACTCTTTCCACCGTCTTCTATCTTACCGTATCCCTGTTTTCGTGTCAATTTTCCCCACGTCTGACTGCACTTTTCCTTCTTCTCCATTCCTCATACATTTGTGTTCTATCAGAAGACTTTTTTCTTCTGGCAACCCGAAAAAATTGCCTCTTTCATACCCCCATGATATAATGTTAAAATGATGCCAGTGTCATAAGTCATGAACCACGATGCGCTTGCGCATGAGTGGTTGCATCTCAGAATATCATTATATCATCCTGTCCCACTGTGCTTTTTATTCCAGTGTGACGATGATACACGGAGGGGATTTCTTTGAAAAAAGAGAGCAAAAATGGCATGACCACTTCCCAGCTTCTGTCCTTTATCAAAAAATCAGGACAGTTTTCTGAAGTTACGGAAGTTTTTCATGACAAAGAAGAGACACCTGTTTTTTGCCATTTTTTATATAAGCTCATGGAGAAATACAATACAACGCCAAAAGACGTGATCAGTAGCAGTGGTATTGAACGGTCTTACTTTTACCATATCCTGAGCGGACAAAAAACACCGGGCAGAAACATTATCCTGCGTATCAGCCTTTGTATCTCTGCCACGCTCTCTGAGACAAATCAGCTGCTCCGCCTTGCAAACCAAGGGCCGCTGTATGCCAAAGTCCGCCGTGATGCTGCGATCATTTTTGCAATTGAAAAAAAATTTACCATGCAGCAGACTAATGATTTCCTGATCAAGGAGCACGAGCTTCCACTATACAAGGAGGAACGTACATGAGCACGTTCTCTGACAATACCTTTTTTACGCTCCCAGAAGAGCTCGCACAGACGTATGATGTGGTTTCCTGTTTGAAATATGCTGATTCAAACGCCACATACCTGCTTCGGGATAAGAACACCGGACATTTCTATTTGTTGAAAACTGCGGTGGATTCTGTTTTTGCAAAGCTTCTGTGGAATGAAAAAAATATTTTAGAACAGATCCATATGCAAAAAGATTCTTCTCTGGCAGGTTCTTTTCCTGTACCGGTTTTTTTCAGATCCTATCCGGATCCTGATGATACTTTATCTTCGACTACTTATTATATCCGGACTTATATCGAAGGAAAAACTTTAGAAGAGCTTTGTGAATCCAATTATAAAAAACCAGGGCTTCTGCCGTCGCAGGCGCTGGATTATATTATTGCGCTCACTGAGCTACTTCATTTTTTGCATAATTTAAATCCGCCCCTTATCCATCGTGACATCAAACCGCAAAATGTGGTGATTGATACAGAAGGGGGCTGCCATTTTATTGACCTTGGGATCTCTCGGTTCTACCAGACTTCTAAGCGCAGTGATACATTCATTATGGGGACAAAGCTTACTGCGCCCCCGGAGCAGTTCGGTTACCAGCAGACAGACATCCGCAGCGACCTCTATTCACTGGGGATCCTTCTGTTTTACTGCCTGACCGGCGAATATGAGACCGGAGGCCAGAGCCTTTTGGAGCTCCCCAATGAACTTCAGTATATCATCAAAAAAGCAGTTATGTTTGATCCTGACAAACGCTACCAGAGTACCGATGAGCTTTTGCCTGACCTGCTGCGCGCCCGCTATCCGGACGTGTCGCTGTTAAAGGAAAAAAACCTTCCCAAAAAACTCAAGGCCTGCCAAAGCCTTGCTGTTATACTGCTTGCTGTAAATATAGCACTTGCTTCTTATACGATTATCCAAAATGGCCGTTTCAGATCACTGACATCAGCCACAGCAAATGAAAATCTTACTTCCATGGATCAAGCGGAACCTTTAAGTAGCGGAACTCTCTCTGGTATCCAGACAGTGACAGGATCTACATCCTATGAGTTTACGGAACCACTGGTTGAAAAGGCAGTCCGTCAGCAGTTAAATATCGAAGATAGGCCTCTTACGGAAGACGATCTGGCAAAGGTCACAGAGCTTCATATTTTCGGCCTGCAGATTTTCTCTGACGACAGTGAAGTCTGGTTTAAAGGCGAGTTTCCCTGGTTTTATGACCGGAATACAAGAGAAAGCGGCTTATATCTCCAAATGGGGACTATCGCTTCTTTAGAGGATGTCCTTCATATGCCAAATTTACGCACCCTGTCTCTTTACGGACAGCAGATTGAAGATATTTCTATTCTGAAAGACACTTCGATCACAAAACTGGGGCTTGGGTATAACCCGCTCACAGACCTTACGCCGCTGGAAAACAATCCGTCCATTCAATACCTGAATCTGGCTGACACAGATATCTCAGATCTTTCTGTCATATCCACTCTGCCAAATCTTCAGGAGTTGAATATCAGTTCCAGCAAAATAGAGTCCTTGACGGATCTGAAAAATAGTCCGATTAAAAAACTGAATATTTATGGTTTATATCTACAAGATTACACGGTTCTCCATGATTTCCCGAATCTTACGGAACTTGTGGTGGACGGTATGTCACCGGAGCTTCTCTCCCAGATGGAAGGTCTTCCTGTGACTGATCTCGAAGTTGACAGCTCCAATGGCCTGACGCTGAACGATTTTCATATTTTTCCTCAGCTTCAGACGCTGTATCTTTGCGGCAGCCATGATGACCTGCTCGCCCCCAGCCAGCCTGTGCTTCCGCTCTTAAAGGATTTATCCTTGGTCAACCTGACTCTTCCGGATTTTTATGATCTTTCCTCGTTGGACGCGTTAACCACCCTTGGCATCTTTGGGGCATCTTGTGAAAGTTATGAGGGGCTGGATACCATTCCAAAGCTTTCCCGCATCTCATGTCAAAAAGAACAAAAAGAAAGCATCGAAAGCCAGTATCCGGACAATTCCTATATCTTCCTGTATGAATGATCGGGATAAAAATTTTAAGATAAAAGGCTGCCGAACCGGCAGCCTTTTTCAGTAAATAAAAGAAGGTATTTTTAAAAGATTTTTTCTAGTATTCCAAGCCTTTTGGCTTCCTCCATCAGTTTTTTGTTAGGGGCATTTAAGGTACCAAAAGCTTTCACGGCACAGATCACACGATTACAGTTTTTCATCACTTCCATCGCTTCTGCAAATCTTTCCTCGCTGATCATTTCAAAAGCTTTTTCTGAAATAACAGTATTAGCCAGCGTCTTCGCCGCTTCATAATCAATGTCATTTTCATGGAGCACCCCTGTGGCGAAGGGTACATTCATCCGCTGCAGCCTACGAAATATCGGGATTCCCCCGCCGCCTCCGGCGATGACAAAGACCTCAGGCTTTCCTTTTGCGCCTGCCATCTCTACGCAGCCAAACAACGCATTATAGCTTCCATCCTGAATCCCATACAGCCTGTTAATGTAATCAGAAGTAAACACTTCTTCCGGTGTCCCGGCTTTGTCAATGTATTCCCCGTGTACACAGATCACATAATCAGAGATTTTCTGGGCAAGATCCAGTTCGTGGAGTGACATAATGACAGCCACATTTTTCTCTGAGACCATATGTTTCAAAATAGCCAGAAGCTCCAGCTTGTGACGGATGTCCAAAAAGGAAGTGGGTTCGTCAAGGACGATGATCTCCGGTTCCTGACAGATAGCCCTCGCCAAAAGGATCCTCTGCCTCTGTCCGTCACTGATGGCCTTAAAATCCCTCCCCCGCAGGTCAAATGCATGGACCATTTTCATGGCATCCCAGACCTTTTTCCTGTCGTCGTCCGATAAAATGCCGAGATGCCCCGTATACGGGTAACGTCCAGTGGCCACAATATCCTCACAAGTCATCAGCTCCGACCTCATCCGTTCTGTAAGGACCACTGCCAGCTTCTGTGACAATTCCTTGCTGGACATCCGCTGCAACTTCTCATTGTCCAGATATACGGTACCGCCGATGGTTTTCAGCTGACGTGTGATACTTTTTAAGATCGTGGATTTACCGCTTCCGTTGGGTCCGATCAAGGTCAAGATCTCCCCCCGGTTCACTTTCATTTCTATCTCATGGATCAGTGGCTTTCCATCATAGCCCACTGTCATTTTTTCCGTGCGAAAGTAATACTCTTGTCCCGTCATACTGATTTCTGCCTCCGTATCATAACGTAAATTACAATAGGCGCGCCAAAAATTGCAGTCACGGAACTGATGGAAAGCTCCGTGGGTGCAAACACGGTCCGCGCGATCAAGTCACAGAAGAGACAAAACACCGCTCCCCCTAAAAAACAAGCTGGTATCACCAATATAGGCTTCGCTGTTTTTAATAAACTTTTTGCAAGGTGGGGCACTGCGATCCCAACAAAGGAAATAGGTCCTGCAAACGCAGTGACACATGCCGAGAGCACACTGGAGATCAGGATCAACAAAATACGGAAAACCTTAATATTGACCCCGAGGTTCTGGGCATACACTTCTCCCAACTGATAGGCTCCGATAGGCTTTGACATAAAAAACGTGATCAAAACGGCAATTCCTACCACCACGCCCATCACTGCCACATTGTTCCAAGTCATACCGGAAAAGCTTCCCAAAGACCAGTTATGCAAATTTACGATATTAGAATCGTCTGCGAAGGTAACTACAAAGTCTGTAATGGCAGAACAGATATATCCGATCATAACTCCGCTGACCACCAACATAGACATACGTTCCACTTTCCGCGATACCAGAAGTACAAATCCCATGGAGATCATGGCTCCCACAAAAGCGGCAACGATCATTCCGGCTGCACTGATGATGATAGATCGTCCCAACAAAAAGACCATCACCAATGAAACCACTAATTTTGAACCGGAAGAAATACCCAGCACATAGGGACCTGCAATGGGATTCCCGAAAAAAGTCTGCAGCAAAAAACCGGAAACAGAAAGAGCTCCACCTAGAATCACTGCCGCCAAAATTCTGGGCAGACGGATCTGCCAGACGATATTATAAGAGGTATCATCCGTCCCCTTTTGAAACAAGATGTGCAGGATCTCTTTTGCAGAAAGGTCCACACTTCCGGAATTAATGTTCCACAAAAACAGTATAGCCAGAAGCACTCCCAGCAAAATAAATGATACCGTATATCTGGCATACGCCTTTTTGTTCATGCCCTGTCTCCTTTCCCTATTGAGGCGCACTTGCGGAACCTTTCCCACTGTGCAGTTCATTGATTTTGTGTCTATCCGATCAGCCTGTGTTTTTAAATTTACTGGCTCAGCCTGTGCAGGAAACGCAGTTTCTCCTCACCCTTGCTGCCCTCGGCCAATACTGTGTGGATGTCTACGATCATATCTCCTAAGCTTGTTGTCTCTTGAAACAGGTTTTTCCCGGTACACCACACATTTCCTTCCTTGACAGCTTTGAAATCAGCAAGGAGGGCACTTTTTCCCAAAAGCTCATCGATCGTATAGATTTCCCCGTCTATGGTACTGTTGTAGATGATGCAGTCCACGTCTCTGGCCTGCGCATAAAATTCTTCCATGGTCATATTTACCGTGGACAATGCACTGTCATCTTCTTCCCCAAGGTTCTGGAAAACATAGGTGCCGCCTGCAAGCTCGATCATTTTAGAGACGTAGTCTCCCGATTTTCTCACATTTGCGTAGCCGTTGGAGCTGATATAAAAGAAAGCCACTGTCTTCCCCGTTTTTTCCGAGCTCTCTAATTCTCTGACCCTTTCAGCCTGTGCTTCAAACAGCTCTTCTGCTTTCTCTTCTTCTCCTAATAGGGCGCCATATAACTTGATCCATTCCGCCCTTCCCATGGGATGGGGTTCATAGCTTGAGCGTTCCACCAATACAGGGATCCCAAACTCTTCTAATTTTTCCTTTACTTCCGGATTGTGGTAGATCATGGTCGATTCTACAGCAAGTCCGCATCCCTCGGAAAGGATCAGCTCGTAATCAGGAGCACTGTATTTTCCCGCATACAAAATGCTTCCATCTTCCAAAGCCTGTTTCGCTGCGTCTATGTACCAGCCATCTGCATTAGTCCCAGATAAACGGATATGGTCCAGAGCATCAAGGGAACAGAAAAAATCCATAGCAGAAGTCGCCACAAGATAAATATTTTGGACGGGCTTTTGAAGTACAACCACATCCTCCGGCACATCCTGAGGGATCTCTCCCCCTTCCGGAATAAGCAGATAACAGCCCACCTCCTCAATGGTGATCCTGATATATCCCTTTTCAAAATAATCTACATGGAACTGGGTTGCGTACTGAAGCTGCAGGCTGCTTTCATACGTAAGCCCACACCAGCTTTCCTCTTCCGCAGAACCATGTATTCCCGCCGCGAAAGTTATCCAAAGGGTAAAAAGTAATATATATTTGAATACTCTCGTTTTTTTCATTATTCTGCCTTTTGTAATGTCGTAGAATCAAAAGTTAACGTGTACTCGATCTCATGGGGCGTGCTCATGGCAATGGTATCCGCAGATACCGTCATAGGAGCATCAAAACAAGTTACCGGAATCTCAAATACAGAATTACCTTCTGTATTCAAAGGTTCATATTTCTCCCCATCTACTACCATATAATCATAGTATGGGCTACTCCAAATAATCCGGGCAACTGCCTCACCGTCTTGTACCTCCAGCTCGGCAGGGCTCTCCACCGTTGCTTTTCCGCTGCCACCCTCCAAGGAAACTTCCACCTCATAGTTTCCGTCTTCCAGTTCTAAATCAGCAGCGCTCACCTTTGCCGGTGTTTCTTCCCCATCCGGTTCCATAGGCTGTGGATCCGTTACAGAAACCTTATGGTCATACCATTTTTCCTTTTTCCCGATGATAGCCAGATCGAATTCTTCATCAAGGGCCGGCACCGGAATATCAAATCCATAAACATCTTCTGTATACCCGTCACTGTAAGTTACTTGGTCTATCGTCGGCTCAAGAAGCTCGGCCCCCTCTTTTTGAGCATCTTCTGCTGTTCCCACAAAGAGGTTTACAATGCTTTTTGACACGAGGCTGACATGAATGGTCATCTTCCCCTCTTCAACCGTCAGGATCCCACGTCCCTCCTTTGCCTCATTAACATGAAACATACTGCTGTCCGTATCAAACTCGGCGCTGTAAACGCCGTCCTCCAATACGCCGGCTTCTGTCACCTCTTCCGTCTCCGCCGCCAGAACAGTACTATAACCGGCAAATAATGCGGAAATGCCCAACACAGCTACTGCCATTTTAACTCTCATTTTTTTCATGGTGATCTCCTTCTTTCATGGAAACTGCCCGGAAATTGCCAAAGCATTCCGGGCAGCCATATCTCTTCCTTTATTTACTGCAAATGTATGGTTTCTATTTTGCGATAGAATCGATTGCTGCTTTTGTATGATCCACATAAATCTGTTTTACTGCATCGATTCTGCCAAGACCGGCAATCTGGCTATCCACGCTCTCAAAGCTTCCTGATGCTTCGAACATGCTCTTCCAAGAATCTTCTTCGCTACCTGCCATATCATTGTTTGCATGGTCACCTGCAACTACCATCAGCGGGCGAAGGATCACTTTTGTGTAGCCTGCCTCTGCCACTGCTTCAATGACAGCTTCACAAGCAGTTTCTTCCGGCTCACCTTCTACTGTACCGATGAATGCATTTGCATAGCCAAGCTCACCCATCTGTGTCTGCATCTGGCTGTAGCTTACTTTCGCTGTATGGGAAGTACCATGTCCCAGAAATACAAATGCAACGCCATCTTCTGCTGCAGCATCCATACTGTCATATCCTGCTTCCGCAACGGCTGCATCTGCAACGGCAACAGCAACAGCAGCTTTGTCTTCATTGATCACAGTAGCATCATTTCCCACTTCACCGAGAAGAGGCTCTGCAATAGCAATAGACTCAAACTGGTCCTGATATGCTTCCAAGGCTTCTACCATCTCGTCGTACTCAGCACCGTGCATCAAATGTGTAGGCTGTACTACGAGATTCTTTACACCGCTTGCAACTGCACGCTCAAGTGCCTGATCCATATTATCGATGGCTTCACCATCCCTTGCCTGTACGTGGTTGATGATAATCTGGGCAGTAAATGCTCTTCTTACAGACCAATCGGGATAAGCTTCTTTTAAAGCGTCTTCAATGCCCTTAATATCCTCCACGCGGCTGTCATTGTAAGAAGTACCAAAGCTTACAACAAGCAGTTCATTCTCACCGATCTCATCTGCATTTAAAGGATCATCAGCAGAAGCATCACCTGTGTCAAGCCCAAAGTAATCCGGGCTTGCCTCTTCTCCTTCCACCAGCTCCTTCTGTGCATCGGTCAGCGCATCCCAGGCTTCTTTTGCCGCCTTGCAGTCCTCATCTGTTGTCTCCGTTCTCTCCTGAACGTAGATCTGATCGATCAGGGCTGCAACCTGATCTGCTGCAGCCTGATCTTCATCTGCGGCTTCTTCAGCAGCTTCTGTCACCGCTTCTGTCTCCTCTGCAAATGTAATTGCCGGATTCATTGCCATCACAGTGGTTACTGCAAGGCCCATAGTTAATGCTTTTACTACTCTGTTCTTCATGTTTTCTCCTCCTTGTTTTCCGGGATGTTATCCATCTCCTGATGTATCTGAATTTTTGCATCAGCAATTCTTTGTACGAAAACAAGGACTCTTAACACAGGCAGACGAAATTTTGCCCATATAACAAAAAATCCTCTTACCCAGAGGTAAAAGAAATGTAATAATAAGGCAGAAAAACAAATTTTGTCTCTCTGTACCGGTACAATCATTTACTCGTGATCTGGAATCTATGCTCCCGTACCAGCAGCAGGCAGGTCTCCTGACTTATAAATCCACGTATAAGACGCCTTCCCAGTCTCCCAGTGGCTGTTCCTATGACCATGTCTTATACTCCTTAAATACAGTGACGAGATCGTACAGGATTTTCACCTGTTTCCCTTTTCACCAGATATGGCACACGCCGAATCTGACACCTGTTGCTTTCTATATTCAGTTCACCAAAACTATAGCACAGCCCATGTAATTTTTCAATACACTTTTTCATCAAATTATGCTATCATCGTTACGAAATCTTTCAATCGCTTAAGGAGACACCATATGAATTTACTGACTGCAGAACATCTTAAAAAAGTATTTACCCAGCGGGTTCTGTTGGATGATGCCGACTTCTCCATCAATGAAGGGGAGAAAATCGGTGTGATTGGAATAAATGGTACAGGGAAATCAACGCTCCTGCGCATCATTGCGGGACTTGAAGAAGCAGATGAGGGAACGGTGACAAGAGGGCGGAACCTCACCATCCGCTACCTTCCCCAAACCCCTGTTTTTGACAAAGGGGCAACCGTTCTGGAAGCCATCCTCAAAAACAATATCAACGAATTAAACCAGTGGAATATCGAAAGCGAAGCTATGACAGCTATTAACCGCCTCGGCCTTCCCGCAGCGGATGAGAAGATCGAACACCTCTCCGGCGGGCAGCGCAAGCGTATTGCCCTTGCAAACGCAGTCTTAGCCCCCGTGGATATTCTGGTCCTTGACGAGCCCACCAACCATCTGGACAGTGAGATGGCAGCCTGGCTGGAGGATTATTTAAATGATTTCCGGGGCGCCATTGTCATGGTCACCCATGACCGCTACTTTCTTGACAGCATCGCCACCCGTATTGTAGAGATCGACAAAGGAAAGCTCTACAGCTATCCCGGCGATTACGCTGCTTACCTGATGTTGAAAGCAGAACGGCAAAACATGGAGATCGCCACAGAACGAAAACGCCAGAGTTTGCTCCGCACAGAACTACAGTGGCTCTCTAGAGGCGCACGTGCCCGTTCCACAAAGCAGAAGGCCCACATTGACCGGATACGCGCCATGCAGGCTAGGCAGGGCCCTGTAGAAGAATCCAAGATCCAGATCAGCTCGGTGGGCAGCCGCATGGGACGTACTACGGTAGAATTAAAGGATATCTGCAAATCATATGGAGACCACTGCCTGATCCATTCTTTTACATATATTTTCCTAAAAAATGACAGGATCGGCATTGTCGGCCCTAACGGGTGTGGAAAGAGTACCCTGCTAAAAATCATAAATGGGATCGTAACTCCGGACGGCGGCGATGTGACCATCGGACAGACGATCCGTATCGGTTATTTTTCTCAGGAAAGCGAAGATATGGATGATTCCCTGA
>JALFIB010000284.1 GCA_022776305.1 Lachnospiraceae bacterium | reverse complement strand
GAAATCCCGCAATCTCCCCCATGGGAGAAATGGAAACCGGAAGCTCCAGATCTAATTTTAATTTCTGGCTGTAAAATTTCAATACTTAACCTCCAAAATGCCGTTCTCATTTGTCCTTCTGTTATTTCATAACCCTTACATTCTACCACTTAAAGATGATAATGCCAACAATTGAAATGAGCATGCCGATGGCTTTTCTCCAATAAAAAGGCTGTTTTTCCACCCCAAAAATCCCTAATAATTCAATAACATAAGCTACGATCAGCTGAGACACCACGATCAGCATCGCTGCCCTTGCCGGCCCTAATGAACCCATTGCTTTTACAACCGTCACTGTAATAAGTGCCCCCAGTACCCCGGAAAGTAGCATATACTTTTGTTCTACAGCTCCAAGCCTTAAAAAGGAAGTACGGTCTGTGGCCATCCAAACCCCAAGGCAGACAAGAAGGGCAGTAAACTGCACAAAAGCAGACGATACCCAAAGGCTCGTCTGCTTCGTCACTTCTGTGTTGAATACTCCTTGTACACTCATAAGCGCGCCGGAAAAAAGCGCAATAAGAAATCCCCACATACAATCACTCCGTTCCCACATTTTTTACATCTCTGTGAGTATATGCGGTTCTCCTTCTTTTTATTCAAAAGCTTTTATCCCCTCACGTACCAGTTCCAGTTCTGAGAGAAAAATACAATTGGGAATGCGGTTTTCCCTGACTTTCTCCATGCAGTCATCAAAATCAAACCATTTTACTTCCGTGACTTCTTCCTTTTGCAGGATAAAATCCTCCGGCTCCCTGTCAGCCCATAAGGCATAGACATTGCTGACCTGATTATCGTGAAACATCTTCCCGTGAAAGTTCTGACTAAACGCAAAGGAACGCTGCCCGCAGAAGATCAGTTCTTCCGCTTTTTCATGGTATCCCAACTCTTCGGACAGCTCTCTTAAAGCAGATGGAAGAAAATCCACACCTGCCGGGATGTGACCCGCGCTGGAAATATCGTAGCATCCGGGATAAGAATCCTTCCCTTCACTGCGCTTTTGCAGCAAAACCTGAAGCTTTCCGCCTTTTTTCCGTATGAGCCAGACATGGGAGGTGCGATGGCGGATCCCACATTCATGGGCTTTCCTTCGTGACACCACTTTCCCTGTGGGATTTCCCTTTTCGTCCACCACATCCAATTGTTCTTCTATCAAATGTTTTGTTTTTTCTGTCATCTTGGTGATGTTTACTCCATACCTTTCACTTAAAAAGAAGCTTCCAAACGCTCTACCATCTCATCAATATCCTGTTCTGTGATGACGAGAGGCGGCACAAAACGGATCACATCGCTTCCTGCGCTCAAAACCACAAGGCCATGATCCAAAGCACTTTTCACGATCTCTCCCACAGGACGGCCAGTCACCACAATTCCCTGCATAAACCCTTTTCCGCGCCTTGCTGTAAGGAAATCGTATTTTTCCACCAATTCATCCAGCTTTTTTTCGAAATAAGGCGTCACCTTATTGACATTCCCGATCAGGTCCAGTTCTTCAAAAAGATCAAACACTTTTGATACGGCAGCACAGGCAAGGGGGTTTCCGCCGTAAGTAGTGCCGTGGTCACCGGGTACTAAAGATGATTTTGCAGTTTTCTCGTTTAACACGAAAGCCCCCACCGGGACTCCGCATCCGAGGGCTTTTGCACATGCCATAATATCCGGCTTCACCCCGTACTGCTGCCATGCGAAATAACTTCCTGTACGTCCCATACCGCACTGTACTTCATCTAAGATAAGCAGGATATCTTTTTCATCACAGATCCTGCGCACGCCTTCCAAAAATTCCGATGTTACCGGGTAAATACCGCCTTCTCCTTGGACTGCCTCCAAGATGATGGCACAGGTCCGGTCTGTCACTTGGGCTTTCACACTCTCCAGATCATTGAAATCAGCAAACTTCACTCCACCGATCAGCGGCTTAAAGGCTTCCTGATAGTGGGGATTGCCTGTGACAGATAAAGCGCCAAGGCTCCTGCCATGGAAAGAATGGTTCATGGCTATGATCTCATGGTCCGTCCTTCCGTCTTTTAAATAAGCGTATTTTCTGGCTGTCTTGATGGCTCCTTCAATGGATTCCGTTCCGCTGTTGGTGAAAAAGACTTTGTCCATCTGGCTCGCCTTTCTCAATTTCTCTGCTGCTTCCATCAACGGCACATTGTAAAACAAGTTTGACGTATGGATCACTTTTTTCAGCTGGTTTTCTAAAGCAGCCTCATATTCTTTGTTGCCGTAGCCCAGTGCAAACACTGCGATCCCGGCGCCAAAGTCTAGATACTCTTTGCCGTCCACATCCTTCAGGTAAACGCCTTCCCCCTTTTCAAAAACTACCGGGAAACGGTTATAAGTATGCAGGACAGCCTGCTCTGTGTGTTCTATGTACTCTTTACTTTTCATATCTCCTCCATTGACCTAATACGTTATTTCAGCATACTTGTATCCTTTTCGATTTCTTTGTCCTGAAAATACCGTTCTTCTTCATCCCCGATGATGGCGGTACCGATTCCTTTGTTGGTAAAGAACTCCAGAAGCAAACAGTGCTCGATCCTTCCGTCCAGTATATGGACTCTGGAAACCCCGGCTTCTATGGCATCAATACAGTTCTGCAGCTTGGGAAGCATGCCTCCTCCCACATTTCCACTCTTTAAAAATTCTTTTGCTTCCGGAATGGTCAATTCACTGATCAGGGAAGCTTTGTCCAGCGGATTCCGATATACTCCCTCAATATCCGTCAAGAATGCCAGCTTGGATGCTTTCACAGCTTTCGCAACGGCACAGGCGGCATCATCCGCATTGACATTGTAAGAATTAAACTCACTGTCAAATCCCACCGGACAAATCACGGGGACAAAATCATTATCGATCAACGTATCGATCAGGTCTGTATTGACCGTTTTCACTTCTCCTACAAATCCGATGTCCTTATCACCTGCCAGTTTCCTGTTTACACGAAGAGTGGTTCCGTCTTTGCCGCTGATCCCCACTGCTTTCAACCCTACCTTCTCCATCATAGAGACAAGGTCTTTATTGATTTTATTTAATACCATCTCTACTACTTCCATGGTGGGTTTATCTGTGACCCGGAGGCCATTGATAAAATTCGTCTCCAGACCGATCTTGTTGATCCATCTGGTGATTTCCTTACCACCGCCGTGTACGATA
>JALFIB010000061.1 GCA_022776305.1 Lachnospiraceae bacterium | reverse complement strand
CCATCTTCTTGTCTGATGTCCGAAATGAACACCTGCTTCAAGTAACTGTTTCATTGAAATTACGCTCATGTCTTTTCTCCTTTTTTGGTTAAAATCTTCCGTATGTCTCACCCTTCCAAAGAGACCGCAGCCTGCCTTTTTCCTTCAGCTGATCCGCACCTGCCTGCTGAAACCTTGTACACCAGCCAGATGATGGGCGGCACCATCTCCAGAATCCACATACGTGTTTAATTTTGCAACTTTTGTATTATAACATAAGGGCCTGCCCAAGGCAAGCCCTATATGCTCAAAAATTAAACAAATAGACAAGATTTCGCCGATATCCCACCCTTATTTCGCCCATATCTTGTGCATGTTTCGCTCATGTTTTGCCAAACATCACTCTCTCCTGAGGGCCTCGATAGGATCCAGATTGGCTGCTTTCACAGAGGGAAGCAATCCGAATATGATTCCGATCAGCATAGAAAATACTACTGCGATCACAGACGCAGGCACACTGATGGACACTGCCACTCCGGAAACTTTATTGATCATCTGGGCCATTGCGATTCCGGCTGCCACACCGATGATGCCGCCGATACTTGTCAGCACAGCTGCCTCTGTCAGGAACTGCCCTAAGATTGTCCCCTTAGGAGCCCCTATGGCTTTTTTCAATCCTATCTCACTGGTACGTTCCGTAACGGATACCAGCATAATATTCATAACACCGATACCACCTACCAGCAGGGAAATGCTGGCGATCCAGATCAGCTGGTTGTTGGTGGAGGAACTGAGATCCTGCAGCTTCTGGGCACGCTCCAGAACATCGTCTGCCTTATATTTTACTTCAGTCTGCGCAGATGATATGGTCTTATTCAGAATATCAGCCGTTTTGCGGCCCGCATCCTCCATGTCATCAACACTGGTTGCTTTCACAATAACGTTTTCCGGTTCGTCATAACAGTAGACGATTGGCCATGACGCCTTGGGCATAAATAAGATACCGGAGGATTCATCCGCATAGCTGTAATAATCCTCTACGCTGGAAATGGTGGGCGTAAATTTATTTACTTTTTCCACAACACCGATAATCGTAAAAGGTACTTTATTGATCTCAATGGTTTTCCCGATGGCATTTTCATTTGGAAACAGGGTGGATTTTGCTGTGGAATCAATGATCAGCACCTTCCGGAACTTTTTGTAATCGTCATCAATAAAATTACGTCCGGTGCGGATCGTATACCCCACAGTCTCAAAATAGCTGGTGTCAATACCCTGAACCTCCACAGAGCTTAACGCTGTGTTTTGATAAAACACACCGTCTGAATTCTGTCTTGTATTGTAGCGTGTGACATTTTCCACAGAATCCAAAGCGCGGATCTGGTCACAAACTTCATCAGAAACCTCACGGATCCCATATGGTATATCCGTTTCTGAATAGATCGTATATTCGTAACCGCTTTGGTAAAGGACCACATCCACCGTATTATTCCCAGAACCGACGAGATTGTTTTTTATCTCTTCGTTTGTTCCCTTAATGGTTGAGACGATGGCAATGATGGAAGCAATTCCGATGATGATGCCAAGCATTGTCAAAAAGGATCTCATCTTATGTGACCAGATGCCCTGAAACGACAGTCTTATATTTTCAAGCAAACTTCACACCTCCTGTGTTACATGTAGGCATCCTGCAGCATGTCTACTTCTTTTGTCTCCGCACCCTCTTCTACATTTTTCCCGTATGGGAATGCAATTTTATCGGTGGGTTCAAGCCCGGAAACAATTTCAATCGCATAAGAATACACCAATTTCCCAGTCTCAACGTATTGCTTTTTCAGTTTCCCGTCGCCGTCCTGTATATATACGTAAGGCCTGCCGTCACTCTCTGTGCGCACAAAATATTTTTCCAGATAAATCCCGTCTGTATCTGATGACATGGTACTGGAAAGCTGGATCTCTGCGTCTCCTTCGTCAACGTCCTGTGTATCTTCAATCTCAGCATAAAACGGATAATAAGAAGCGTTGGTATTTTCCGTTCCAAATCCCATGGATCCGCCATCTGTATCCGGGTAATCCGAGATCTCTTTGATCACTGCAGTGAAGGTAACTCCCGTATCTGACATCATTCCGGAAATCGCATCTCCTACATGGATTTTTTCCAGTGCAAGCTCGTTCATGCTTCCCTTTGCATATAATCCCGTCTCATTTGTGACTTTTGCAAAGTATTCGTCATCTGACTCACCTTCTGCTGTCCCTATGCTCACAACAGTTCCATCCAATGTACTTTTTACCACTTT
>JALFIB010000277.1 GCA_022776305.1 Lachnospiraceae bacterium | reverse complement strand
GTAAAACGCAAGTACCTTTTTATCGATTTCCAAGCATGCCATAATTACACTCAACAAAAACTATAGGGTCAAAAAAGTTTAGGACTTAACTTTTTTGCCTGACTATAACCAGGAGGTACGATTATGGCTACACAAACCAGTTTGGTTGCCCAACAGGTCCGCCTCAGGCAGTGGGCTGAACAGATCAGAGAATGTCAAAACCGTCCGGAAGGCATGGATGTCCAAACATGGTGCACTCAAAACAACATCACAAAAGCGAATTATTATTACCGGCTGCGCAGGGTACGTGAAGCATGTCTTGGACAGTTCCAGCATACCGCTACCACATTTGTTGAACTCCCTGTCCCGGATAACAAAACGGTAACACCGGATGATGTCCCGGTTTCTGACACTCCTGTAGGAATGTCACCTGTGATCAGGATCAAAAATATCAGGGGGCTTTCTGCTGAAATATTTCCCACTGCCCCTCCTGAAATACTCCATCACCTTATAGAGGCTTTCAGCCATGTTGAATGACGCTGATACTTCTGGATTTAAGAAAGTCTACCTGGCGATGGGGTTCACCGATCTCCGCCGTGGGATTGATGGCCTGGCAACGATCATACGTTTTCAGTTTCATCTTGACCCATATGATAAAAACACCCTGTTTCTTTTCTGCGGAAGAAGGAGTGACCGGATCAAGGCACTCTTATGGGAAGGGGACGGATTTCTCCTAATGTATAAAAGGCTTGATAATGGTGCATTCCGATGGCCACGTTCTGCGGATGAAGCAATGTCGATCACAGGTGACCAGTACCGGATGCTGATGCAGGGGCTGGAGATCGTTGCCCGGCATCCGATCGCAGAACTGAAAGAAACACCCAGCATCATGTAGTTTGTGCAGAATGCTGAAAATAAAAAAATGTAAAAACCGGTAAAAAGGTGTAAATCCACTGGATTTCGGTGTTTATCCACAAACAGCCCGTCCAACCGGCATTTAGTAGGAATGTACTGGCAGGCTGCTGTGGATAACACATCTGAAAAGCCGTTGTCTTACGGCTTTTCAGATGTGTTATCCACCGTCATTATGCCGAACCGGCATCTGACCTGAATTAGCGATAATACGAAAAATCTGTTATAATCAGAACCAGTATTAAGACAGGAGTTCCGGTTATGGCATTTAAGTACACAGAAGAACAACTGAATAAACTGGATAAGGAATTATTGGTACAGCTGTTCCTGGGACTGCAGGATCAGGTGGAAAAACTGACGGAGCAGACACAGTCATTGAATGACAAGATGCAGCTGATGATGGAACAGATAGTCCTTTCCAATAAAAGCAGGTTTGGCAGATCCAGTGAAAAAATGTCCGATCCGGAACAGATCCGTTTTATGGAAGTAGATGGAAGGATCGTATTTTTTAACGAGGCTGAAGCTGTCTGTGATCTGGATGCACCGGAACCGGACGACCTGGAACTGAAAGCACCGAAAAAGAAAAAGCAGGCTGGGAAAAAGGCTGTTGACCTGTCCGGTCTTCCAATCCGCCGTATTGACCATTACATGAGCGCCGACGAGCTGACAGCTGAGTTCGGTGAAAATGGATGGAAGCAGCTTCCCGATGCCATTTCCAGATGTTATAAGTTTATCCCGGCTAAAGTTGAGGTAGAAGAACATCATATCGGTGTTTATTCCAGTAAAACGGATGAACATATGGTAAAAGCCCCTCATCCGAGGAATCTGCTCCACGGAAGCCTTGTCTCCCCATCCCTTGGTGCTGCCATTATGAATGGCAAGTATGTAAATGCCGTCCCCCTTTACCGTCTCGAAAAAGAATTCGAACGATATGGTCTTGCGATCACCAGGCAGAACATGGCAAACTGGATGATCCGGCTGGGAGAAAGATATCTGGGGATCATGTATGACTATCTCCACAAGCTCCTGTATGATTACCATGTGATACAGGCTGACGAAACACCTGTCCTGGTCAATAAAGACGGAAGGCCTGCCGGGATCAAAAGCTGGATGTGGGTCTACCGATCCGGTTTTATGTATCAGGATCACCAGATCATCCTTTATGAATATCAGAAGACCCGTAATACATCCCATCCAAGATCTTTCCTGAAGGATTATTCCGGGATATGTGTCACGGATGGTTACCAGGTTTATCATACACTGGAAAAAGAAAAGGAGGATCTGACAATCGCAGGATGCTGGGTACACTGCAGGCGCAAGTTTCATGATGCGCTGGAAGTGATACCTAAGGAGCACCGTAAGGAATCCATACTGCATCTTCTCATGAAACAGATACAGGCCATATACCGTGAAGAAGGTAAGCTGTCTGATCTTCCTTCACAGGAGCGGCTTGTGCAGCGTCAGCTGGTGGTCAAACCTCTGGTGGATGCTTTTTTCGTGTACCTGAAACAGAATGAGCCCAAGATCCCCAAAAGTGGGAAAATGAAAGAAGCATTTACTTATGCCCTGAATCAGGAACGCTACCTGAAAGTGTTTCTGGAAGATGGCGATGTCCCAATGGATAATAATGCCAGCGAGCGTGCAATCCGTGGATTCTGTATTGGGAAGAAGAACTGGGAGATGATCGATACGGTCAACGGTGCAACCAGCTCAGCAATCATCTACAGCATAGCAGAGACCGCAAAGGCTAATAACCTGAAACCATTTGAGTATTTCGAGTATCTCCTTACGGAGATTCCCAAACATGAAAATGATACAGATAACAGTTTCCTGAAAGATCTTCTGCCCTGGTCAGAAGCACTACCTGAGCACATCCGGAAGCCCAAAACTTCAAATGATAAATAGTATGGCCGCAAAAGCGGCCTAACATTTGTCAAGGTACTTACGTTTTACCGTTTACATAATAGAAAGCATGACGACCGATTGATGTAACACCAGACTCAATAACAATCTGTTTTATATCATACCGCTGATCATACCAGCTCATATCATTCGCAATCACAAAATCGTACATATCACCTGTGCCGCTGATAGTCAGGGTTCCGCTCTCATTCAATGTCCATGTCAGGTCATCTCCACAATAACCACTGGCTACAGGTTCCTCTGCCCGTACCTGACACGGCAATATGCTTACCAATATTCCCACCAGAAAAGCTAAAAAAACAAAAGACATCTTCTTTTTCAAAACCTGTTTTACTCCTCCCTGCCTCCTAAAGCCGCCATTTATTTTATTATAATAACTGAATATAATATTTTCAACAAAAAAAAGAAGGATGAAACTCCTCCCCGAAGTCCCATCCTTCCTCAATGTGCAAGTTTCCTGACACTACTGCGTTCCACCCGCAATTTTCACCTTATACTTATGTCTTAATGATTGCAATGTCCAGTCATTATACTCCACCTGACCATCATTCTGTAAGCGTCCCAGAACGATTCCCGGATCACGGTCTATCAACGAAGCAAACTCCTTAATAGAAGAAATGGTAAAAATATCTTTTTGCACAAAATCCTGATATTTAACCGGATCAATTAAGGAATCCTCTGCAAATCTGTCAGCAGCATCCTCTTTCTCACCTGTTTCTCTATCAAATGAAATACCATAATCCCCATTCATGATATGACCAATTTCATGGAATAAAGTAAACCAAAACGTATCCGAATATAAGCGCCTGTCGCTAACCATAAGCATTACATTTTTCCCAATCTTCTTTGTGGCTCCGTTTATTTTAGAGCCTGACAAATTCGGAAGAATCACAAATATCACCCCCGCTTCATGAAACGCTTTCCAGATCAACGGATAAAAATCTTCATGATTCTTTGTTAATGATAATGCATATTCTATTGCCCGTTTGAACTTCAGTTTATTAAACTTTGGAGCCTCAATTGTCAAAGCCTGATTGATTGCAATTTGAACCATTACATTCGCTTTGACAATATTTGCATCCGACAACTCATCAGACGCACTCCGAAAGCTTACGGCCATATCCCTTTTTTCAAACACTGATAAAGTTGCAACATTTAAAAACGTCCTTACTGTTGCAATCTGTTCGTCAATTTTTCTCGGCAAATCCGGCAGACCAAAGTTTTCCCGAAAATACTTATAGTCCAGCATTTTAAAAATTTCCCGTTCCTGAAGTAACTCTTCTTCCGATTTAAATTCTGCAATTAAGGAATCATAAGCATTTTGAAGATTAAGCCAATAAGAAACACTCGTCCCCAGCATGCGAGATAATTTCATTGCGATATCGATAGAAAGACTCTGCTCACCTCTGATAAGAATACTGATATTCTTAGGAGTTGTTCCTAATCTCTTAGCAAAATCCTCTTGTGTCAACCCACTCTCCTCTATAATCTCTTTAATATAATAACCCGGGTGAAATGCAATCGTATCATTATATTCAATATAATTATTCATAATGTTTGCTCACCTCCGAAATTTCTATAATTTTAACTATTCCTGCAATTTGATCTATGTTACACGGATCATAAGGATTTTCATCTTCATCCAATGGTTGAAGTATTATTCTCCATGGTTCACGTCTGGATTTCACATCGATTGCAAAATACCCGTCTAAATTTCTTCCTTTTTTGTTTTTTAGATCATGGAAATGAAATGCCGGTTGAACAATAATATCCTTTAATGTATGTGCATTTTCAAGCGCATTAATTCTAGCCAACAAACTTATCGATAATGCAACATCTCCATGAAACAACTTCTTCGCTGCCGCCACATTTTTACATTGTGTCTTGAGTTTCTCGGATGTAAATAATAATTCCAAGTCATCACTCCTTGTTTTATTTTATGACACGGATGATATGAAATATAAAGATTACCTATCGAGTAATTTTATTTTATCACCGCCCAGTTTAGCCGTCAATATGTCCAATGAAAATTATAACATCGCGCCCTTCTTTTGTCTATCTATATAGACTTATTCCCAAAAAGAAAAAGAATGAAACTCCTCCCCGAAGTCCCATCCTTCCTCAAAAAATTAGCAACCTTCCACTTTCTTCTCCAACATTGCCTCACAGATTTTACTCGCATCATATTCCGGGGCAAAAGAAGCCGCGCATTCACATATTTCTCTTACCAGATTAATATCCTCCTCCAACTCCTCTGCTATCTGCTCCGGAGATTTTCCTTTTTGAAGCTTACGGATAATCAGAGAAATGAGTTTTGTGAGCATGCCGGATTCCTCACCTTTGATAAAACCAGATTTTTCTCCCTCCTCGCGTCCTTCTTCATAAAGTGTCCTGTTATGCAATTCCTGATCAAATTCAAATATACTCATACTGGTCACCTTTGCCTTGTT
>JALFIB010000027.1 GCA_022776305.1 Lachnospiraceae bacterium | reverse complement strand
CCAAGGTAAGATCACTTATGCCCTTCTGCCGGTATGGGTGCTGAATACTATGTACAAGGGTAAGCTTTATACGTTTGCTATGAACGGACAGACAGGTAAATTTGTAGGCAACCTTCCTTCTGACAAAGGAAAGGCATTTGGGATTGCAGGCGGAGTGTTCGCAGGAGTATTTTTGCTGGCAATGCTGATTACTATGCTGTTATAGGGGAGGTTGGGATATGAAAAGAAAAAAATATAAGATGTCGCGGCTTTTTGCATTCCTACTGGCTGCCATTATCTCTCTTTCTTTTGCGCTGTCGGTTTTGGCTGTCAATGAGACAAAGATTGTGGATATGGCGGATCTTTTGGATGAAGAAGAGGAAAATGCCCTGCAGCGACAGTTTGTAAAGATTGCAGAGGAGTACGAATGTGATGTGGTGGTAGTCACCACGGATTCCTGCGGCGGTAAAAGCCCACAGGATTATACGGATGACTATTATTATGAAAATGGCTATGGCTACGGGCAGGACATAGACGGTATCATGCTTATGGTTGCCATGAAGGAACGAAAATTCCATCTTGGCACACGTGGAGCGGCTATTGATATTTTTACAGACTATGGGCTCCAGCGTATTGACGACCTGATTACTCCGGATCTTTCTGATGGGGAGTATTATAAAGCTTTCAAAAAATTCGGGGAACTGGCAAAAGAGTTTATTGCGGAAGCGGAGACGAAAGAGCCTTTTAGCGAAGCACATCCATATAAAGAGAAAATGGGATTGGGGCTGCGCCTGCTCATCTCTTTGATCGCGGGCCTTGTTGCGGCAGTGATCGTTCTTGCTGTCTTGTTCGGGCAGCTGCGGTCAGTGAGGACAAAGCGTGAGGCACAGGATTACGTCAGGGACGGCAGTTTCCATGTTAAACGGAAAAGGGATCTTTACCTGTACAGCACAGTAACAAAAATAAAGAAAGAAAAACCACAGAGCAGCGGTTCTTCTACTCATTCCACCTCTGACGGAGGAAGGGCAGGAGGCCACACGGGCTCATTTTAACCGAATCAAGTAAGTAGCGAAGCGGATTGCGAATATCCGCTTGACAAAGCGAAACGCACATCAAAGTGGCTGTTAAAATAACCATAAGATGTGCGTTTTATTAAATTCTAAAACAGTCCTTCGCAACATGACAATGCTGCCTCATCGGCAACTAGGGTTACGTCGTTGTGAAGCTGCAGGATAGAAGCGGGAACCTGAGGAGTCACCGGTCCGAAAAATGCTTCTTTTACAATAGCAGCTTTATCTTCACCAGAAACTACCACAAGGATTTTGTGGGCTGACATAATCGTCTTGATGCCCATGGTATATGCCTGACGCGGCACATCGTGCTCTGATAAAAAGAACCGCATGTTGGCTTTGATGGTGCGGTCAGACAGTGTGACACAGTGGGTCTCTGTCTCAAAAGCAATTCCCGGTTCGTTGAAACCGATATGCCCATTGTGGCCAAGGCCTAGAAGCTGAAGATCAACGCCGCCTACAGAGTGGATGATCTCATTGTAGTCCCGGCATGCTTTATCGCTGTCTTCCTCCGTTCCATCCGGAAGGAAGGTGCGGCTTTTGTCGATGTTTACTTTACTGAAAAGATTTTCATTCATAAAGTAGTAGTAGCTCTGGTCATTTTCCTTCGGCAATCCTTTGTATTCATCAAGATTGACGGTAGTCACTTCAGAAAAATCAAGGTCGCCTTTGTTGTACCATTCCACCAGCTGCTTGTATGTCCCGATGGGTGTGGAACCGGTGGCAAGGCCGAGAACACAATTTGGCTTCATGATGACCTGCGCAGAGATGATGTTCGCTGCTTTCCGGCTCATGTCGTTATAGTCTTTTGCTTTGTAGATTTTCATAAAAATAACCCCCAATACATTTGCCTTTCTCTAAGTACGCCATGTAGAAAAGATTATAACATATTGGGGGTATTGTTTCAATTTTTACTTTAATTATCCTCTGGTTTATCTTCTGTTGTATAAACCTGACGTTTCCTTGCCATTTCGTCACTTTCCAGATATTCGTCGTAGGTAGTGATCTTATCGATCATCTTACCGTTTGGAAGAATCTCCATGATACGGTTAGCCGTTGTCTGGACAATCTGATGGTCTCTGGAAGAGAAGAGGAGTACGCCCGGGAACTTGATCAATCCGTTGTTCAATGCAGTGATGGATTCCATATCAAGATGGTTTGTCGGTTCGTCAAGGAGGAGGACATTTGCTCCTGAGATCATCATTTTAGAAAGAAGGCATCTCACACGCTCTCCTCCTGAGAGGACATTCAGTTTCTTTACACCGTCATCACCGGCAAAAAGCATTCTTCCAAGGAAACCACGTACGTACGTTGCATCTTTGATCTCGGAAAACTGGGTCAGCCAGTCAACGATGGTAAGATCGCTGTCAAATTCCTTTGTACTGTCTTTCGGGAAATATGCCTGGGAAGTGGTAACGCCCCATTTGTACGTTCCTTCATCCGGTTCCATCTCACCCATCAGAATCTGGAAAAATGTAGTTTTTGCCAATTCATTTCCGCCCACGAAAGCAACTTTGTCATCGTGCCCAAGGGTGAAGGTGATGTCGTCAAGCACCTTTACTCCGTCGATGGTCTTAGAAAGATTTTCTACTTTCAGCACTTCATTTCCGATTTCGCGGTTTGGACGAAAATCGATATAAGGATATTTACGGCTGGAGGGCTTGATCTCATCCAGCTGGATCTTTTCCAGAGCACGTTTTCTGGAAGTAGCCTGTTTTGATTTTGAAGCGTTGGCAGAGAAACGGGAAATGAATTCCTGCAACTCTTTGATTTTTTCTTCTTTCTTTTTATTTGCTTCTTTCATCTGCTTGATGATCAGCTGGCTTGACTCATACCAGAAATCATAGTTTCCGGCATATAACTGGATCTTGCCATAGTCGATGTCAGCAATCTGTGTACATACCTTATTTAAAAAATAACGGTCATGGGATACGACGATAACCGTGTTCTCAAAGTTGATCAAAAATTCCTCCAGCCAGCTGATGGCATCCAGATCCAAGTGGTTGGTAGGCTCATCCAGAAGCAGGATGTCCGGGTTGCCAAACAAAGCACGTGCCAGCAGCACTTTCACTTTTTCATTACCGTTCAGGTCTTTCATCAGACTGTAGTGCATGGATGGGTCAATGCCCAGACCGTTCAGAAGAGTAGCCGCATCAGACTCAGCTTCCCATCCATTCATTTCGGCAAATTCCCCTTCCAATTCGCTGGCTCTGATACCATCTTCGTCTGTAAAATCTTCTTTCGCGTAGATGGCTTCCTTTTCTTTCATAATATCATACAGTCTCTGGTTTCCCATGATCACTGTATCAAGTACAGGATAGCTGTCATATTTAAAATGGTCCTGTTCCAAAACGGAAAGACGCTGTCCCGGTGTCATGGCAATATCACCGTTGGTTGTTTCTAATTTTCCGGAAAGAATTTTCAAGAATGTAGATTTGCCTGCGCCGTTGGCACCGATCAGTCCATAACAGTTGCCTTCCGTAAATTTGATGTTCACATCTTCAAACAGGGCTTTTTTACCTACTCTATAAGTCACATTATTTGCACTAATCATTCTCTTAACCTCATTTATAACCGTTTTTTGTAAATATGCCCGAAAATACAGGCAAGTTCCTTTTAGACTCGATATCTATTGTACTTGAAAACATAAAAAAAGCAAGGGAAAAATAAGATTTCTCCATATGGTTGCGTTTCGGAGGAAGTTGATGTATGATTGATTGGCATTTTGAACGAAGAATCACTGCATATGCAGGATTAGAAGATGGTAGTAAACAAGCGGATGGGGGTAAGAAAAAAGATGAGTAATAAAAAAGAAAATGAGGAAGGCGGCATAGATATGCTCCATGGCCCGTTGGCCGGAAAAATCATTGTTTTTACGATTCCGATCATGATTTCAGGAATTCTCCAGCTTTTGTTTAATGCGGCGGATATTATTGTGGTAGGGAGGTTTGCCGGAAGTAATGCTCTGGCCGCCGTGGGCTCCAACGGGGCGTTGATTAATCTGATCGTCAACTTGCTGGTGGGGCTTTCGGTAGGATCAGCAGTCACAGTAGCCTTTTTCTATGGCGCAAGAAGTATGGAAGATGTGAGCGAGACCATCCATACTTCCGTGGCAGTCAGCCTTTTTGGCGGCGTTCTGTTTGGATTGTTGGGCGTGGTATCAAGCCCGGTGCTTTTAAGCATGATGAACACTCCGAAGAATATCATAGAGCAGGCAAGGCTATATTTGACCATTTATTTTCTGGGGCTTCCGGCTATGTCTGTCTATAATTTCGGAAGTTCGATCTTACGTTCTCTGGGGGATACAAAACGGCCGCTTTATTATCTGATCGTGGGTGGCATGATCAATATCGTGCTCAATGTGATTTTAGTTGCAGGGTTCGGGCTTGATGTTGCCGGTGTGGCCATCGCCACAGTGGTATCTCAGATGATCTCGGCATACCTGACTGTGATGCATATGCACCGCATGGACGGGGCATTCCGCCTTGAGTGGAAAAAGATAAAAATATCCAAGAAAAAGTTTGTAAGGATCCTGCGGATCGGCCTTCCTGCCGGACTTCAGTCTACCATCTTTTCCTTGTCAAATGTTCTGATCCAGTCTTCGGTGAATAGCTTCGGGGAACTGGCAGTGGCAGGTAATTCAGCAGCAGCCAACATTGAAGGATTTATCTATATTGCCATGAACTCATTTTATCAGGCTGCCCAGACCTTCACAGGACAGAATGTGGGT
>JALFIB010000228.1 GCA_022776305.1 Lachnospiraceae bacterium | reverse complement strand
GTTCTTGTGAGGATGCCTTTTGGGGAAAACCGTTCAAGAAAAATGTTCTTGGAGCGCATCCGTTATTGGATGGCTTATCCCCAATATGGGAAAAAGAATATCTGGCTTACCTTTGATAAGCTTTATAAGGGCGGAGACTGCGGGGAATATTTTTATAAATATTTAGTGGACCGGAAGGATCCGGATATCACTCCTGTATATGTGATCCACCCAAAAGCGGCGGATCGGAAACGTCTGGAGAGGGAGGGCTATCAGGTACTTCTTTACGGGACGAAGGATCAGAAGTTGTCTTATTTATACGCCAGCATGGTGTTTGCCACCCACAGCAGTGTACACGGGTTTAATGGCTTTAATGCATGGGAAGTCCAGTACATTCAGGACCGGCTGAAGGCGGTAAATACGTGTATCCAGCATGGGCTGTCGGTACAAAATCTGGTTGTTGATTCAAACCGTATTGTGAACAACAACAAACGGTATTATTGTGCTTCGCCTTATGAAGTGGAAAATTTGTCCGCACCCCAGTATGGCTATAAAAAAGAAACCCTATGCCTTACCGGTATTCCCAGATATGACGGTTTGGTAAATTGCGATAAATGCCAGATTTTGATCACGCCGACCTGGCGTTCTTATATTGCTATGCCTGCGGTACTTGGATCGGCAAGGCCCTATAATCCGGAATTTAAAAATACGGAGTATTTCAGGATCTTTCAGGAACTGATTTTGGATCCTGTGTTAGTGCAGACGGCGAAGAAGACGGGATACGAGATCATTTATCTGCTCCATCCTGTGATCAGTGCACAAAAAGAGGATTTTATCGCACCGGAGGGTGTCACTTTGCTGTCTGCATTAGAGGCAGATTATGAGAAGCTTTTGACACAGTCCAGTTTGATGGTGACAGATTACTCAGGGGTGCAATTTGATTTTGCATACATGAGAAAGCCTGTCGTCTATTACCATCCGCCGTCTCTTCCACCTCATTTTACTGGGGGCGGTTTCGATTATGAGACTCAGGGGTTTGGTGAGATCTGCACGGGAAAACAGGAGCTGGTGTCGCTGCTTAAGGGCTATATGGAGCATCAATGTGAATTGAAGGATTTTTACAGGCAGAGGCAGGATGCGTTTTTTGCATACGATGACCGGGAGAACTGCAGGCGTATTTATGAAGATGCAAAGCAGTACCAAAATCAGTATAAAGAGCAGCATCAGATATAAGATTAAAAATATTTGAATAGATGTTCTAATCATGGGAATTAAGGACGATTGAAAGGAGGAAAGCACATGTTCCGCATAAAGCAATATTTAAAAATGCTGCTGCAGAACGTATTTTTGCCGCTGGTGTACGCCTGGTATGCGAGGCGGCCAATTCAGCGTGGACTTGTGCTTTTTGCCGATGCCCATCATGAGGAGATCCCTTTTTCCATGCGCCGGATGTATGAAGAGGTATCCGGAAATAATCAGGGGAAATGGGAGATCGAGGTTTACGTCCGGGACTTGAACAAGATATCTTACGGGGAGATGCTGCGTTACCTCGTGCATTTTATGAAACAGTATGCCGCTGCGGAGTACGTGTTTATCTGTGATTACTATCTTCCTGTGGCTGCGTGCAAAAAGAGAAAAGAGACGACGGTAGTCCAACTGTGGCATTCCTGCGGCCTGATGAAAAAGATCGCCTATGATGCAGGAGATGATATTCCGAAGAATTATAAGGGAAATATGTTTGGTAATTATTCTCTGCTGACCTTAAGTGCAAAGATTTGCGTGCCGGTGCACGAAAGAGCGCTGCACCTCCCCAAGGAGCACATCCGGGCAACAGGGGTGAGCAGGACGGATTATTATTTTGACCGGGATTGGAATGAAACATGCCGTCAAAACTTTTATCGGCAGTATCCCAAGGCTGAGGGGAAAAAGATCGCACTCTGGGCCCCTACTTTCCGGGGAAATGCAGCTGCACCGAAGCTTTGTGGGCTGGAAGCAGTGCAGAAAGCGGCAAAAGACCTTGGAGAGGAATGGTTTTTTATCATAAAAGTGCACCCACATCTGGATGCCCATGGAAGGATATCCAATTG
>JALFIB010000213.1 GCA_022776305.1 Lachnospiraceae bacterium | reverse complement strand
GCCATTTTTGAGTTCATGGACAATGGTACCACCTATATGAAAATAGCGCCCACAGAGCCCATTATATGCGGTCTCCGAATGCAAAAAGCGTTACCTTTATTTCATTCCGGATAAGAAATGTGTCATGCACAGAGGCAGAATCGCTATAATAGATAAATCTGTCTTATGTTAGCATCGGGTGATTTTGACCATTTTTCATCGGGTTAAAATCGCCAATTATCATCGGATTAAAATAACCAAAAAGTCATTGCCAAGCATCTTTTTTGTCCTAAACTGATGTTACCCAACGCATCAGAAAAAGGAGGACAATGAAAAAAGGAAACAAAAGCAATGACCTACAGGTCATTCTAACACAAGCCATCGAACAAATGAAGATGGAACTCGGTAACAGGTTCAACATAGATAAAATAAATCTTGCTGAGCTCGAACGCCGAACGGGGATATCTCGTGCCAAACTCCGCCACTATAAGAAGGATAGCTTTATTATCAAGCCGCATGGCCGTACCGGTCAAAAGGCTGAAGTCACTGTATTAACTGGCTACACCGGTCTCCTTGATGATCTGCTACGTAAAAATGTTACCAATGCTGCTGTCTGTTTTGAACGGCTGCAGGAACACGGATATACAGGAGGTCAGACACAGGTAAGGGTGTACATCGAAAACCATCAGGAACTGATTCCACCAAAACGTATGCTGGTCGATCCGCAGGGAAACCGGGGCAGACGTTACAGCACAGATGCCGGGGAAGCATATCAGATGGACTGGGGCTTTATTGATGTTGAATGCCCGGACGGAAGCAGTTACCGCTGTGCCTGCTTTGCCATGATTTGTCATCATTGTGGGGAAAGATATATCGAATTCTTTCCGAACGCTAAACAGGAAAATCTGTTTATTGGAATGATCCATGCTTTCTATCTTATGGGTATTCCAAAGTACATACTTACGGATAACATGAAGAGCGTCGTGATCGGACGGGATCCGGACAGACATCCTATCTGGCAGCACGATTACGAAGCTTTTATGAAAACAGTTGGTTTTGAAACAAAACTCTGCAAGCCGCGGCATCCATTTACCAAAGGTGCGGTAGAAAGGCTTATCCGTTTTGTTAAGGACAACTTCATCCCCGGAATACTTTTCAGCAACATCACTGAACTGAATTATCAGGCTCTGACATGGTGCCGTATACAGAATGGACGATACCACCGCGCTGTAGACTGTGTCCCGGATGAAAAACATCAGAAGGAGTGCTGGCAGTCAGCCAGGCCTCTGGAAGCTACACAGGAGCTCATGTTTTATCTGTGCCCGCCACGTTTGATTTCCTTTGACGGTTTTGTACACTATGAAGGCCGGCGTTTCGGCGTTCCCTACTGGTATCACAAGCGCATCTGTCGTGTACAGAGAAAGGAATTCGAACTGATCATTTATGACGAAGATCTTGATCGCATTCTTACTGTGCATGATGTAACATGGAGCAGAAAAGACAGCTTCTGCAGAGACCAGTATGTTTCTATACAGCCTGAAGAATTCCCTTCTGTTCCTGTGAGATCAAAGATGATGCAGATTGAGGAGAAAATACAGGACTCCGGCTTTTCAAAGTTTGATTTCGGGGAGGGCCTGTGGGATGAATGATGTATTTTCAAGGATCAGTGCAGACATCGACGCTCTTAAGATCAATGCTTATTCCAATGGACTTATGGCACTTCTTGATTCGGAAGCAATGAGTACGGAACAGCTGGAAGCGGTAGCGCTTGTGTTTGACCATCTGCGTAATCAAAAGGAAGAGACTATCAGGAACACCCTTCTTAAGATGAGCAGACTTCCGTTAAAAGAACCAAAGACATTTAACAACTTCGATTTTAGTCATGTCCAGGGAAAGCAGATAGAGGCATTGAGGAACCTGCCCTCTCTGACGGCTGTAAATGCGGGACGAAATCTTGCATTTATCGGACCGCAGGGTGTTGGAAAAACTCATCTGGCCATGGCATACGGAAGAGAGTGCTGCATACGTGGATTAAAGACCTATTTTTTGAAAGCAACTGAACTGAACCAGCGTCTGACAGACGCAGTAAAGTATGGACGCGAAAGCTCAACTATAAATGGTCTGGTAAAACCGTCCTGTCTGATCATTGATGAGATCGGCCGGTGTGTCTTTAATAAAGAATCTACGCGGATGTTTTTCGATATGGTAGACAGACGTTATAACAAAGAAGGTCCTAATACCATGATCTTCACAAGCAACATGAGTCCGAACAAATGGGGCGAATTCTTCAGCGAAGACTCATCACTTCTGTGTGCCCTTGATCGAATCTTTGACGATGCAACTGTCTTCATGATGAAAGGGAACAGCTACAGAGGGAAACGTCTGGAAACAATCGCAATAGAAACCGGCAGACCCAAGCCGGGTGTAACACGAAAGGAATAAACTAATTGGATCTGATGCGTTGGTTATTTTAATCCGATGAGAATTGGTTAAATTAACCCGATGAAATATGGCTGATTTAGCTCGATGCTAACAAAAGATCAATTAGAGGACACTGGTTCTGCATATACTCTTGCTGGATATTATGTTAGCGCTTCAGATTTTGGCTTCTCATCAATTACTATAAGCAAAACAGAGGCGAAAATTCGTGGTTTCTATTATGCCGGACAAGATCTTTCTTCAACGTCAAAAATGAAGATTCGTTATAGATAGTCGATGTTACGATGTGTACGATTTCGAAATTCAAGCAGATTTTGTCCTTATAACATAATTATGAAATATTCACACATGTCGCATAAAATGTGCCGCTGTCAGTAGAACTCATTTTCAATTTTCCAGAAGATATTTCTAAGGAAATAGTATTGGGTTGATTATTTATCCACGCTACCGATGGACCTGAACTAAAATTAAATGCAACACCAACATAAGTTGACGCCCCTTTGCTAATAATTATGAGATAGTGTCCATAGTTGACCATCGTGAATGTATACTCGTACACCCAGTTGCAACGTTCTATTCCGTAGTTTCCGAGCTTCGTTTGCATATCGGTGTTTAACACAAAAAATAGACGCATACGAATATCAGAACTGCTCTGGTATTGGTATGCTTTTATTTTACACAAAAAGGAGGGTCGTATGAGGATACGTGCAGAGCCATTATAAAATTAATATTAAGCATAAAATATTTTTATATATAAAGGGGAAACAATCCAATGTACATAGACCAAAATGCAATCATCACTGCGGCAAGTGTAATCTCTGCCTTGGTGGTGATTTTTTCGGCTATTTTTGCCGTATATAGATGGTACCTAAAACAGAACCAGCAGGACAAGGAAATCGAAAAAATCAAAAGCGAACAGTGCCTTTTGACATACGGGATCCTTGCCTGTTTGAAAGGATTAAAGGAGCAGGGATGTAACGGTCCGGTAACGGAAGCAATAGACAAGATAGAAAAGCATATTAATAAACAAGCGCATGATCAGGAGGGATAATCATGAGAGATTGGAAGAAATGGGCGAAAGCCGCAGGTGTAAGGGCAGTTAAGACAGTGGCACAGACTGCAGTAGGTACAATCGGATCTGCTGTAGCTCTGGGAGCGGTAGATTGGAGACTGGTTGTATCAGCTTCGGTGCTTGCCGGGGTAGTGTCCATGCTGACATCGGTAGCAGGG
>JALFIB010000204.1 GCA_022776305.1 Lachnospiraceae bacterium | reverse complement strand
ATCATTAGGAAATCTTTTGTCATTGCTTTTAGGTTTGATGATTGGCGCTGGTGAGATATCATTTTTTGTAGGATTTGTGTTGGAAATCTATTCTTTCAATCAAGAGTATACGGTAGCAAAGCTGATTGCAATATTTATTGGTTCATCGGTTTTGTATATAAGTTTTTGGATTCTTGCGTTTATGTTGTATATGATATTCATGCAGATTATGCCACATATCAGAGAATTTGATTATCTTATCATTCATGGCGCAGGACTGCTCAAAGGAGATAAGATGTCAAAGCTATTGGCAAATCGTATTGATAAAGCAATTAAGATTTATAATAAGAGTAAACGCAAACCTGTCATAATCCCAAGTGGTGGACAGGGTCAGGATGAGACTATTTCGGAAGCTGAGGCGATGAAAAAATATCTTTTGGAGCATGGAATTCCTGAAGAACACATTATAATCGAAGATAAGTCAAAAAATACAATGGAGAATCTTCAGAATTCAAGGAACATCATTTTTTCGAAAGAAGGAAAACATAGAGTTGCGCTTGTCACAAGCAATTATCATGTTTACAGATGCTTAATCTATGCAAAATCAATGAAACTAAAATGTACAGGCATTGGAGCACCTGTTGCCTGGCATTATTGGCCCAGTGCTGTAATTCGCGAATTTGTTGCGGTATTTACGACAAAAAGATTTCTGATTTGTACGATGATTGGCTACATATTTGTTGTGCTTCTTCCGGCATTTTGTTATGCGAAAATGATTTAACCGAATCAAGTAAGTCCTCCACTTCAAATGCGAATATTCGCTTGACAGTGGTTGGATAAATTGGTTTCAAACAAAACATTTTTTGGAATATATCAATAAGGGAGAAAAAATGATGGGTAAAAAACTATTGATCATAGAGGATGATATTGATTTACGAGAAGGATTGCACTTTTCCTTTGAGGGGGATGGCTATGAAGTCCTTGATGTGGGAACCAGAAGAGAAGGACAACAGGAAATGAAAAAAGGTATTTATGATCTTGTGCTTTTGGATTGCAACCTTCCGGATGGAACGGGATTTGACTTGTGCAGGGAAGTACGCAAGTTCAGTAATATTCCAATTATCATGCTGACTGCCCGTGATACGGAAATGGATGAGATCAAGGCATTGGAGCTGGGGGTGAATGATTACCTGTCGAAACCGTTTTCTCTTGGTGTACTGAAGGCCAGAATGAAACGGATTTTAAATGAAAAATCAGAAACGGCAAATTTATGCTCCGGAAATATTGTCATTGATAAAAACACCTGTAAAGTCTATAAGGATGAGGAGGAAATCGCATTAAGTAAATTAGAGTATCGGCTGCTGATATACTTCATAGAAAATAAAAACCATGTGCTGTCGAAGGAGCAGATTTTAAGCCAGATTTGGGATTGTGACGGAAAGTATGTAGACAACAATACAGTTTCCGTAAACATCAGCAGATTGCGAATGAAGATAGAAGATGATGTATCTAATCCAAAGTTTATAAAGACCATTCATGGAGTTGGATATATTTGGAAGGAATAGGAACATGATACTCAATATTATACTTGCGGTACTGCTATGCCTCGTTGTAGGATACAGCATTTATAAAAGCAGGAAAACCTACCGTTCGATAGACAGATTATTAGACTGTGTGTTAAATCAAGAAAAGATCACACTGTCCGATGTCCAGGAGGGAGATCTGTCAGCTCTGGTAAATAAGATCAATCGGATCCAGAAAGTTCTGGGGAAGCAGGTGGAGCTGGCAGAGACAGAGAAAGAGCAGGTAAAAAGCCTTGTCTCTAATATGTCGCATCAATTAAAGACGCCGTTGGCAAACTTATCTATTTATACTGAAATTTTAAACAGTGAGGATCTGGACAAACAGAAAAAAGAGGAAATGGCTGAGAAAATCAAAAAGCAGATTGATAAGCTGGACTGGATCATAGGCTCATTGGCTAAGATGGTAAAACTGGAGCAGGATGTGATTTCATTTGATGCAGAAGGGATCTCAATCAAAAAAACGCTTCTGGATGCAATAGACACCGTATATGAAAAGCTGGAGAAGAAAGGAATCCTGCTTGTTTCGGAACCATATGAGGATATCCTGCTGTTTCATAATCGGAAGTGGACGGTTGAGGTTTTTGTAAATCTTCTGGAAAATGCAGTCAAGTACACGAAACGGGGAGGGACTATACGGATCAGGGTTTGTCCTTATGAAATCTATACGGAGATTCAGATTATAGATAACGGATGCGGTATCCGTGAGGATGAGATTACGGAAATATTCAAACGTTTTTACAGAAGCCGGGAAGTGGAACACATAGATGGTTCCGGTATTGGACTGTATCTGTCGAACCTGATTCTTGAAAAGGAAAAAGGTTATATGGTAGTGAAGTCCGTCTATGGAGAAGGAAGCTGCTTTTCAGTATTCTTACAAAACTGTAAGAACTGATTACCGCCCTGTAAAGAAAATGCAAGATTCTGCAGATATACTGTTCTTATAAACAGGAAAGGGGCAGTAAGCCATGGGCAAAATACTGGAATTAAGCCATGTAGAAAAAATATATGGTGAAAAAGAGAATCAGGTAAAGGCGCTAAAGGATATCAATATACAAGTGAATGAAGGGGAGTTTATTGCTATTGTAGGAACTTCCGGCAGCGGAAAATCCACACTTTTAAACCTTGTCGGAGGATTGGATACGCCTACAAAAGGGAAAATTTTTGTAAAAGGGAAAGAGATCGGTTCACTTACCAGAAAGGAACTGACTATTTTCCGGCGGAGGAACATCGGGTTTGTGTTCCAAAATTACAGTCTGATGCCCGTCTTGAATGTGTATGACAATGTTGCCCTTCCGGTAACTTTTGATAAAGGGAAACATATCAATCGCAAGTACATCGAAGAATTGCTGAAGGAACTGGGGATTTGGGATAAACGGAAAAAGTATCCAAATGAGTTGTCAGGAGGACAGCAGCAGAGGGTTGCGATTGCAAGGGCATTGGTCAATAAACCTGCGATCCTTCTGGCGGATGAACCCACAGGGAACCTTGATTCTGCTACAACTATAGAAGTTATCGGGTTATTAAAAGCAAGCTGCAGGAAGTACAATCAGACGATCCTGATGGTAACGCATAATGAGGCCATTGCACAGATTTGTGACAGGATCATCCATATTGAAGATGGTATGGTAACGTCAGGAACACACCTGTTTCCTCCAAAAGGTGGTGATGGGGTATGTTAAGACTGGCGTATCAATATATGCGGTATTATAAAAGCCAGACCTTTGCAATTCTGGCAAGTATCATTTTAACAGCTGCCTTGTTGTCTGGTGTCAGTTCCCTGATCTACAGCAGCCAGATGAACAGTCTGGAGAATCAAAAGACTATATATGGGGATTGGCACTATTATCTGGATGTGGAACCTGAGGTGTTTGAGGAAGTACGCAGCGGGGAAACAGATATCGGATTTCAGATAGAGCAATGCGGTAAAATGGAAATTCGGGATGTGGTGACAGAACCTTATCTCCTCTATTTTATCAATACGGATGAATCTTACCGACAGATGGCACACCGGGAGCTTATTGAGGGAATTTATCCCGTAAAAGCAAACGAGGTTGCGGCGGATCGTTATACACTGGGTAATTTGGGCTTTTCCGGGGAGCTTGGCGATACATTAAGACTGAATGGAAAAGATTATGTCCTGACAGGAATCATAAAAAGTGCCTGGGCAGCCAGTTCCAATGAGATGGAAGTTTTTGTGGGGAAGGATTTTGAAGGCCGAGGAAGCCAACCGCTCTTATATTTGAGATTCGATGAAGGCGAGAAGCTGTATAAGCAGTTGGACGCTTTTTTGAAGAAGTACCAGATCTCCAGTGATGCAGTAACGGCAAATGATGAAGTTGTCATGTACTTGGGTGGTGAGCAGCCGGACCGTATCACAGACATTTTAAAGTTTGCATTGACAGATGAAAGAGGTAATTTCACATACGTTGTTTTGAAATTGCAAAGTGAGTATAATCTGGCATTCAATGGGATGATCTTGCTGTTATGTGTTTTTAGTTTGTTCATCATAAACAGCATCTTTCATATTTCTGTTTCAAAACGGACAGCGGAGTATGGCATGATGCAGACACTTGGAATCAGTGAAAAAAGTATTGGCGGCACGCTGATTTTAGAATTATGGATCTTATTTTTTATCGGTTATCCGCTAGGGTGCCTGTTAGGGAACGGGATTCTGAAGCTGCTTTACGGACAGTTAGATGGTGTCTTTTCCATTCAAACGGTTGGAAAAGGAACCGGTGTTGAACTTACCGTGCTGGATCAGACTGTTGTCCGGGAGAGCGTGGAAACTGCATCGTTCCATGTGTCCTGGAATGCGATGGTCATTGGTTTTCTTTTCTTATTGGTAACATTGGCGGCCATTGGTTTTTGCACGGTATACTCTATGCGAAAACAATCGATCCGGCAGGTGATGAGCGGAGATACCTCTTTTGTAAAAAGCAGGAGGAAGATATACAGCTTAAGAAATGCCAGACTTGTCAATGTTGTAGTAAGAAAATTCATGTTCTCTAATAAAAAAAGAGTCATTGGAATTTTGCTATCCCTGTCGATTGGAGGATGTATTTTCCTTTGCACCACTTATATGGTGGAGAATTTGAAGGTACACGCAGAAATGTCCATGAAGTCAGACGATGGTCTGGGATCAGAATACAGGGTTTCTGTAAAGTCAAATGTTTTATCGGATACCATTCCGGCGTCAACCGTTGATGCAATAAAGGCTATGCCGGAGTTGTCGGAGGTGTATGCAACGAAATATACGTTGGGAGAACTTACGATTCAGAAAAAGGAACTGGAATGGGAGAAATATTTTAATGAGCGGAATGCAGACGGTTACTTCCGGCAGCAGTATGGGGGGATCTGTGTAGACAAAGAAGATGGGACCTACGGGATCAAGTATGACGTTTACGGATATGATGCCGGAATGCTCGAACAACTACAGGAGTTCATTCTGGAGGGAGAGATTATCCCGGAAGAGTTGGAAGAAGGGAATCAGATTATAGCAGTCGCAAACATGGACGGGCAGGGAAATTACAATTTCTACGGAAAACATCCCGGAGATACGGTTACGTTACGGGTCCCAAAAGACTTGAACTGTTCCAGGGAGGTATTGACGTTCCAAGAGGCGGAAGAAAACTATATCACGAAAGAATTTGAAATAGCATCTATCGTAAGCCGCGCATTAGCTCAGGAGGACAGTTTCCTGAATGTGGAACCGTGGAGTAATAGTCAGAGCTTTATTATGACGAATCAAGAGATGAGAAGTCAGTTTGGGATTGAGGATTACAGCTTTCTGAATGCATCACCGGCTGCCGGGGCAGATCCTGATCAGGTAAGCGGCCAGTTACTGCAAAAGATTCGGGATGTACCAAAGGCAGTCTTGCAGGACTATACTGCTGCAATCGAAACACAGAAGAATTATTTGCGGCAGCAGCAGTTATTCTTTACGGGAATTGCCTTGATCTTACTGGTGATCAGTTTGTTCCATATCATGAACAGCATGAATTATTCCATCCTCTCCCGCAGACGTGAATATGGCATGATCCGGGCAATGGGCATTACGGATATTGGATTTTATGAAATGATCTTAAGAACAGGATTCTTATATGGGATTCTGCCAGACATCTTTATTTTCTTGATCTACAATATTGTTTTTCGGAAAATCATGGATTATTACATGGCTCATGTCGTACAGTTTCTGCACTTTACAGCAGGAGTTCCCAATGGAATCATGGCAACGGTTATGACATTAAATATTGCGATTGCGGTCATAGCAGTCGGTATTCCAGCGAGAAAGATTGTGAAATCGAATATCATAAATGAAATTGAGAGATAAATATTGAAGAAGGTAGAAAAGGACAAGGGGAAAACGGTGATCCGGCACCCCGTGAGGAAAAGAATATGAACACAGAAGAATTGATAAACGCTTGGAAAAGAGAAGAACGCATTGCCCACATTCATGGATGGAATTTTTCCCACATCCGTGACCGGTACACCGAGGAAGATGATCTGCCATGGGATTACCGTAAGACCATCCTGCGATACCTCAGGCCAGAGATGCGGCTGCTTGACATTGACACCGGCGGTGGAGAGTTCCTGCTCTCACTGGACCATCCCTATGGCAACACCGCAGCCACCGAGGGTTATCCGCCGAATATGGAGCTATGTAGTCAGACACTGCTGCCGCTGGGCATCGATTTCCGACCGGGAGACGGCACTTCGGAATTGCCCTTTGACGATGGCACCTTTGATATGGTCATCAACCGCCATGGAGATTTTATCCCGTCAGACATTTACCGGCTTATGAAACCCAGCGGGATCTTCATCACCCAGCAGGTGGGTGCGGAGAATGACCGGGAGCTGGTGGAGCTGCTGTGCGGTGAAACGGAAATGCCATTCCCGAAGCAATATCTGGACATTACATCCAGAAAGTTTCATGACGCGGGCTTTGAGATTCTGGAGGCAGAGGAGTGCTATCGGCCCATCAAGTTCTATGATGTGGGCGCGCTGGTATGGTTTGCCCGGATCATCGAATGGGAGTTCCCGGGGTTTTCAGTGGACACTTGCCGGGACAGGCTGCTGAAGGCCCAGCGGATTCTGGAGCAAAACGGATGTATTGAGGGGAAAATCCACAGATTCCTGCTGGTGGCAAGAAAATGAAAATGAGAGGCGGCAATCCTGTATATTCGCGCGAAGAAACAAATGAAGCATCTATAAAACGGACACATACGTATACAAAAAGGGCCTATATGCGGCCGATGCACTCTTGTAAAATATAGAGTGTAAACTGAGACTAAACTAAAATACTTAATGATTCAAGGAGAAAAAAATATGGAAAAGAAGTCGATTCGTGAGATTATTTCTGTCATTTTTAAGGCTGTAACTCTGGCTATGGGCGTTGCCGTTGTGGTGCTGTCCTGCATGGGAAGTCTGGAGACGCAAACTGCTGTCACCCTGCTTGGCATTGGTGTTGCCTGCGCGGGTGCCGCTCTGCTGGCGGAACAGTAAGGGGGAAGAGAAAAATAGAAGTGTAAAGTATTGAATGGAGGGAAACCAAAATGTCATAGGAACAAATTGCGGGTATTATTCTCTGTGTAATTGGACTTGTGCTAAACGCAAAGCCCACACTGGTCTGGAAGATCACAGAAAACTGGAAAACAGAAAAAAACAGTGGCCCTTCCGCTCGCTACATGACGGTTTTACACATTGTCAGCGGAGTAGCTCTCGGCGTGGGTGTTCTGTTGTTGGCAGGGATTCTGAAATAAAAAGGCACCCATTGAAGAAAACAAAGCGAAAAGTCATGTTATTTCGCCAAATGACATATTAGACGAGGAGAACGAAGGGATGATCGCACTTTTGATATGGTGTGCCTATTTCTTTCCGATAGGGGTATTAGCATATAAGCATTTTCAAAAAGCTAATTAACAAAATCCAGTTTGACGGGTAAATAAACAGATTGAAAAATCAGAATTTAACGAGGTGTTTGATGTGGAAATAAATGATTTATCTAAAAAATTTGATGTACGTAAATTAGATAAAGATGATGTGGAACTGATATTTAATTTAAGTTGTAAAAATCATATTTTTTACCAGTATCATCCTCCTTTTGTAACAAGAGAAAGTATATTAGATGATATGAAGGCATTACCGCCAGAAACAAGTTATGATGATAAATTTTATGTTGGTTTTTTCGAAAATGAAGCTTTAGTTGCAATTATGGATTTAATACTTGATTATCCCACAAAAGAAATTGCTTTTATTGGATTGTTTATGACAAATATACAGTATCAGCACAAAGGCATTAGTTCAAAAATTATAAGTGAAATTGCAATGTATCTTAAATCATTAGGTTACAAAAAAATACGTCTTGGTGTTGATAAAGGTAATCCTCAAAGTTATTCTTTTTGGTCTAAGAATAACTTTAAGGCTATAAGTGAGAATAATTATATCCTTATGGAACTGGAGATATAAATTCTGGTTTGTGGAGAAAACAGCATGGAATACACAGAATATGGCATGGAACAAAACAATATAATAATTTTTTTGCATGGCGGTGGATTAGCTCCATGGAATTTCTGGGAAGAATCAAAACAGCTAAAAGATAAATATCATATTATTATTCCAGTGCTTGATGGACATAGTGGAAGTGACAAGGGCTTTACAACCATTGAGAATAATGCCAACGAAATAATAAACTTCATTGACGAAAAATGTTCAGGAAGTGTCTTTATGATGGGTGGTCTCTCTCTGGGTGGACAGATTCTTGTTGAAATATTATCCAAAAGACCGGAGATATGCAGATTTGCAATTATTGAAAGCACACTTGTTTTACCAATGCGGGCAACATATGCACTTATTAAACCGACTTTTGCTTTATGCTACCCACTTGTAAAGAAACGTTGGTTTGCAAAATTGCAATTCAATTCTTTACATATTAATAGTGATTATTTCGATGAATACTATCGAGATAGTGCGGCAATTACAAAAGAAAGTATGATTTCATTTCTCAGTGAAAACTCCAATTATATGCTAAAGGATTCTATTGAAGAGTGTCAGGCAAAAACGTTGATTTTTGTTGGGAGCAAAGAATCAAATATCATGAAAAGATCCGCAGAAATACTTCATAAGAAAATAGCGAACTCATCACTTGAAGTTCTGCCAGGATATTATCATGGAGATTTGAGTTTAAATCATCCTGAGTTATATATCCAGAAAATTCTTTCGCTGTTAACAAATTGATAACGTTCAGTTTCTCAGTATTACTATATGAACTGGAATTTGCGAGGTGATTAATATGATAGCTTTTAGTATAATGATGTGGTTTGTTTCCATTATACTTGTGTTTTTGAGCATTTCTTTATTACGAGGAAACTATGCAAGCGTGCATGGGAAAATATTAGATAGCACAGATGATAAGGAAGGGTATGCAAAGGCTCTCGGAAAACCTATTTTATTATTAGGAATTGGTTTTGTTGTGGCGGGAATAACAACTGTTGTATTACCACAGAAGTATTCAATACTGATCCCTGTTGCCTTTATGGTGATTATATCGATGATTGCTGTAATATGGGGTGGTAAGATTTCTAATAAATTTTCGTAAATTGGGATTTGAGGAGAGGATTGTGTTATGACATTAAAGGATATAAGTAGCGGCCCTGATTGGATTATATGGGTAGTTGGTATTATCTTGGCTATATTCAGTATTATTCTTCTTACAGGACGTGGTGCAAATTTGATAGCTGGATATAATACAGCAAGTAAGGAAAAAAAGGATAAATACAATGCTAAGAGACTTAGTAGAGTTTTCGGAAGTGGAATTGCTGTTATAACCGGTTTGGTGTTTGCTATGGGGATTTTTGAAAATGTATTGCCAGCCTCGTTTGCTACAATATCTTTAATTATTGTTATAATAGATATTGTAATAATGCTTGTGATAGCAAATACTGTCTGTAAGAAGTAGACAAAATCCAGTTTTCTGGCGTAAACACAATGAGCTTATATATCAAATAGACAAGGAGATACGCAAATGAAAGTTACATATGAAAACAAGCCTGCTATGACATTCATAGGTTTTTCAGCCTCCATCCGCCCGGAGGAGGGATATCAGAAGTGCCCCGAGTTTTGGGACAGGGAGTACGCCCAGAAGTACGCACGGCTCTGGCAGACCATGAAGCCGGAAACCGCTATAGAGGCTGCCATCTTGGAAAACGGCATCGGGATGTTTGCTATTTGCGATGAGAAGGAAGGCTTCTTCGAATACTGGATTGCCGGGCTTTACAAAGGCGGCGAGGTGCCGGAGGGACTGAAGCTATATACCTTTCAGGAAAGCGACTGGGCGATGTTTTCCGCCAAGGGCCCGCTGCCCGGCTCACTGCAAGAGCTGAACACTCAGGTCTGGCAGGAGTGGTATCCTACCGAGGGGCAAAAGTATATGGCAAATGGCAGCGCAATGCTGGAGGTTTACTCTTCAGGCGACATGCAAAGCCCTGACTACGAGTGCGGCATTTGGGTACCGATTTGTAAACCCAAAGAAAACGAGTATGAAGCGGCTGAAATTGTTTCGACCATGATGATCACAGGTATTTTGTAAATGGAGGGACAGTTATGAAGC
>JALFIB010000201.1 GCA_022776305.1 Lachnospiraceae bacterium | reverse complement strand
GCCGGCATCCAGCCTCTGTATTTTGGATTCAAGGACACTTGGACCTGTCTTGCTCCCTGGAACGCAATCTGTGTGGATCTTGCCCCGTCGGATATCTGTTCACAGGTGAATGCAGGAAATGCCACATTTTCGGAGGCCTACTGTTCTGTGGCAGAGGTGACAAAATCCCTTCTCCAGTATGCACAGCCTGACCCATACGCGTATGGCTACAACGATGCATGTACAGCCTTTGCCCGAGGTGAATCTGCCATGTATGTCATCGGAAGCTATGCAGTGCCCCAGATTAAATCGGTAAATCCAGATATCAACATTGATTCTTTTGTATTCCCGGCAAGTAATGATCCGGAAGAAAACCTTTTGAACTCAGGAAACGACCTGCAGTGGTCTGTAATGGCAGGAAACGAGGACAAAAAAGAAGCGATCTATGAAGTGCTTGATTTCTTATATGAGGACGAGAATATCCAGACTTATCTGGACGACCAGAGCGCAGTTCCGTGTAAGAAGGGTGACTTTACACTTCCATCCATGCTGGACGGCATGAAGTCTTATATCGAGAATGACCGGATGGCAGACTATCAGGATCACCATTATCCTTCAGAGATGGCAGTGGATGCCATGATCCAGACCTTCCTGATGGACGAAAGTGACAACAGTTTGGACACCTTCCTTGAAAAATTTGATACGGAATGGATCCGTTACAATCGTGACCTGATCGCAAAGGTACAGAAGTTTTATGCAGAGAATCCGGATAAACTGACGGAAGGGGGAGAAGAAGGATGAAATCCAAAGGTGTACAAGAAAGAAAACGGACGTTTTTGTTGATTACAATTCCGGTAGTTGTATTATTCTTCTGTTTCAATACGCTGCCGCTGATCAAAGGTTTTATCTACAGCTTTACAAACTTTAAAGGATATGGATCCTTTGAGTGGGTAGGCCTCCGCAACTACATAGACCTTTTCCATGATGCACGTGTGGGAAAATCCTATCTGTTTACGTTTAAATATGCGCTGGTCGGCACGATCGTTACAAATGTGATCAGCCTTATCCTAGCCCTTGGACTGAACAGCAAGATCCGTTTTAAAAGCGCACTGCGTGGTATCTACTTTATCCCTAACGTACTTGGGGGTCTGGTAGTCGGTTACATTTTCAGCTTTATTTTTACTTATGTGCTTCCCACCGTTGCACAGAACATGGGAATCGAGGCCCTCAGCAGCAGTATGCTTTCCAGTACAGGTAAGGCATGGATCGCCATTGTGATCGTTGGGTGCTGGCAGGCAATCGCCATGAACACGATTATTTATATTTCGGGACTGCAGACTGTACCGGAGGATGTATACGAGGCAGGATCTCTGGATGGTGTCAGTGGCTGGAAAAAGTTTAAAGACCTGACTTTCCCGCTGATCATACCTTTTGTTTCCACAAACTTGGTACTGTCCATGAAGAACTTCCTGATGGTATTTGACCAGATCATGGCCCTCACAAAAGGTGGTCCTTCCCAGAGTACAGAGTCTATTTCTTATCTGATCTACAATAACGGTATGAGCGGCGGACAGTTTGGCTTCCAGAGTGCCAACGCATTCGTATTCTTCGTAATGATCGTTGCAATTTCTGTTTTCCAGATGACCATTACGAATAGGAAGGAGGAGCAGTTATGAGTCAGGTGAAAGAGAATCCGGTGAGAGATAAAAAGAAATTTAATTGGCCGATTACTATTTTGCTTATCATCGGCTGTGTAACCATTTTCTTCCCGCTGTATATGGCAGTGGTGATCGCATTTAAACAGCCGTCCGAGATGACAAATGATATCGCCGGGGCACTTTCTCTCCCGGCACAGTGGAGCCTCTCCAATTTTCAGGAGGCAATGCGAGTGACAGATTTCTGGCATTCCTTTGGAAACAGCCTTTTGCTCACAGTATCTACCGTAGTGCTGGCATTGGTGATCCACAGCCTTGCAGGGTATGCGATCGGACGCAGCATGAAAAGCAGTAAAGTTTATAACTTTATATTTTTATACATCGTCAGCGGTATGTTTGTACCTTTCGCAATCTTGATGATGCCCCTTGTAAAACAGACGGCACAGTTGGGCATTGCAAACCGCTTTGGAGTTATCGTTCTGTATACTGTATTTTTCATGCCGCTGAATCTGATGCTGTACAAAGGTTATTTGTCCAATATCCCGATTGCTTTGGAGGAGGCAGCCCGTGTAGACGGTGCCACCACATGGAGGACGTATTGGTCTGTGGTATTTCCTATTATGAAACCTATGCACGCAACGGTCGCTGTACTGACGGCTATGAGTACCTGGAATGACGTTATGACTCCTCTGGTTATTATGTCAGGAACAGGAAAGAACACACTGCCTCTGGCACAGCTCAACTTCCAGACACAGTTTGGTACAAATTACAATCTGGCATTTGCTTCCTACCTGCTGGCATTAATTCCAATCCTTCTGTTCTATCTGGTATGCCAAAAGCAGATCCTGAACGGTGTGGTAAACGGAGCCGTTAAGTAAAGTTTGGGGAGGTCGCATGGACTTAAAAGAAAAGTATTGCAGTTTGTACGGTGATAATAAAATGACGGCGTACCGCTATGGACAGCTTCTTGAGATTATCGACCGTGCGAAAAAGGAGAGAAGCCCGGAACTGGCCAGTCAGGACCGGGAAGGAAACGGCTGGTATATGTCTGAGAAAATGGCCGGTATGATGCTGTATGTGGACCGGTTTAGCGAGGATCTGTACCATTTTGAGGAAAAAATAGATTACCTTGCAGAACTCGGTATCACCTATGTTCATTTCATGCCTCTTCTGAAATCCAGAGAGGGTAATAACGACGGAGGCTATGCTGTGTCGGATTACTTGTCTGTGGAAGAGCGCCTCGGCACTATGGAACAGCTTGAAAAAGTGGTAGGGCTTTTGAAAAAACGCGGCATCCGTACGTGCATTGATTTTGTATTGAACCATACGGCGAAGGAGCATGTCTGGGTTCAGGAATACCGGAAGGGAAACCATGATTTCGATGATATGTACCACATGTTTGATGATGATACGCTTCCCCAAAAATATGAGCAGACCATGACAGAGATCTTTCCAGAGGTGGCTCCGAAGAATTTTACGTATTATCCTGACCTGAATAAGTATGTCATGACCAGATTTTATGAATTCCAGTGGGACTTGAATTATGCAAACCCGCAGGTGTTTAACAAGATCGTGGAAGTACTTCTCACTCTTGCAAATAAGGGGATTGATATTTTCCGTCTGGATGCAATCCCCTATATGTGGAAGGAAGTGGGCACAAGCTGCATGAATCATCCGAAAGTGCATACTCTCCTTCGGATGATGTACTCCATCATTCAGGAGGTATGCCCTTCCGTAGTTTTTCTGGGAGAGGCAATCGTCCAGCCTCATGAGATCGTCAAGTATTTCGGGGATAGGATGGAAAAAGAATGTAACGTTATGTACAATGCTTCCTTGATGGTTCTTCTTTGGAATTCATTGGCAACACGTGATGTTCGGCTGATGGAACGATCCCTTTCTAAAAATTACGGAGTGCCCGCAGATGGTGTATGGATCAATTATGCCAGATGCCATGACGATATTGGATGGGGATTCGAGAACGAAATCCTACAGCAGCTTGGCTTTGATCCGGAGGCGCACAAGCAGTTTATGATACAGTTTATGGAAGGTAAATATCCCGGAAGTTTTTCCGTGGGAGAGCTGTATGAGTTCAACCCGGTGACACTGGATGCCAGAAACAGCGGTACCTTTGCTTCTATGTGCGGTCTGGAACAGGCTTTGAAAGAAAAGCATTCCTACAAGATTGAACAGGCCATCAAGCGCATCCTTCTGCTGAATTCTATTATCATCTCTTATACCGGTATTCCACTGTTCTACAGCGGAGACGAAATCGGCCAGCTCAATGACTGGAGCTATAAGAATAACAGAAGTATTGCAGGAGATTCCAGATGGCTGCACCGCGGCAGGATGGACTGGTCGGCAGCCGAAAAACGGAATGACCGTGGAACGGTACAGGGGCAGATCTTTACAGGCATTAAAAAAATGCTTGAGATACGCAAAAACTGTGTATATTTCCGCTCCGATATAAAATCCGAACCGGTGGATCTGGGAAAT